>JBJOHK010000103.1:0-10496 GCA_046047755.1 Bacteroidota bacterium
TTTTGTCCATGCAACACATTCGTAACTTCTGCATCATTGCACACATTGATCACGGCAAGAGCACCTTGGCCGATCGATTATTGGAACACACTGGAACGGTGACGCAGCGTGAATTGCAAGCTCAGTTGCTTGACAACATGGACCTTGAGCGCGAGCGAGGCATTACCATCAAGAGCCACGCCATTCAAATGAATTACGAGCTCGAGGGTCAGAAATACGTTTTCAATTTGATCGATACTCCCGGCCACGTAGACTTTAGCTATGAGGTGAGCCGCAGCATTGCTGCCTGCGAAGGAGCCCTTCTGATTGTTGATGCTTCTCAAGGCATCGAAGCCCAAACCATTTCAAACTTGTTCATGGCCCTGGAGCACGACCTTGAGATCATTCCCATCTTGAATAAAATGGATCTTCCCGGCGCCATGCCCGAAGAAGTGAAAGATGAAATTGTTGACTTGATTGGTTGCGACCGAGACTCCATCATTCCAGCATCTGGAAAAACAGGAATGGGGGTAGACAACATCTTGCGCGCCATCGTAGAACGCGTTCCTGCCCCCAAAGGCCAGATAGACGAACCCTTAAAGGCTTTGGTATTCGACTCTGTGTTCAACCCCTTTAGAGGCATCATCGCATACTTCCGCATTTACAACGGGCAAATTAGCAAGGGTGAACATGTCAAATTCATGAACACGGGCATGACCTATCATGCCGATGAAATTGGCGTTCTCAAATTGGATCTGTCGCCCCGACAGCAGGTTTCAGCCGGTGATGTGGGTTACATCATATCGGGCATCAAAGACGCCAAAGAAGTAAAAGTGGGTGACACTCTAACCTCTGTCGTTCGCCCTACTAGCGATTCCATCAAAGGGTTTGAAGATGTAAAACCCATGGTATTTGCAGGGATTTACCCTGTCGACACTGATGAATACGAGGAATTGCGCGACGCCATGGAAAAGCTTCAGTTAAACGATGCCTCTCTTGTGTTCGAGCCCGAAAGCTCTGCTGCCCTTGGTTTTGGTTTTCGCTGCGGGTTCTTAGGCATGTTGCACCTAGAAATCATTCAAGAACGCCTAGAGCGAGAGTTCAACATGACCGTCATTACCACCGTTCCCAACGTGGGGTACTTTGCTTACACCACCAAGGGTGACAAGGTCATCGTAAACAACCCCAGTGATCTTCCCGATCCGGACAAAACAGAATACGTCGAGGAGCCTTACATCAAAGCCACTATCATCACCAAGAGCGAATACGTAGGCTCGGTCATGAGTCTATGTTTGGACAAACGGGGCATTCTCACCAATCAGGTATACCTGACAGCCGAGCGTGTCGAATTGAACTTTGAAATGCCCTTAGCTGAGATTGTGTTCGACTTTTACGATCGCTTGAAAACCATCTCTCGCGGCTATGCGAGTTTCGATTACCATCCCATTGGTTACAAAGAAAGCAAGTTGGTCAAGATGGATATTCTGCTGAATGGAAAACAAGTCGACGCCTTGAGCGCTGTTATTCACCGCGACAATGCTTTCGATTTGGGTAAAAAGATTTGCAAAAAACTCAAAGACTTGATTCCTCGCCAGCAGTTCGAAATCGCCATTCAAGCCGGTATTGGAGCCAAAATTATTGCCCGTGAAACCTTGAGCGCCTTGCGTAAAGACGTGACTGCCAAGTGTTACGGAGGTGACATTACCCGTAAGCGCAAATTGCTTGAAAAGCAGAAGGCTGGTAAAAAACGCATGCGCCAAGTAGGGAATGTCGAAATTCCGCAATCAGCGTTCATGGCCGTCCTGAAGCTCAACGATTGATAACTTGAGAGGGTGAATACCCTCGACATCTGGGTCTGGCTCTTGGCCATGGCTCGAAATCCTCAAATTAAACCCCTGGCACTGCATGCCTGGATGAAGCAATTCTCTGCAGCACCCATAGACCTACAAGAAGCCACTAGCCATCTATTCTCTTTGTGCTCGTGCACCTTGGATGCTCCTTCCCTTTCATTGGCCCGTAAAGACTTAGACATGGCTCTTTCGGCGGGTATATCTTGTATAGACTATTGGAACCCCCAGTACCCCTATCGGCTGAGAGAAATTCCTTCCGCGCCCCCTCTGCTATTCGCCAATGGCCATCCTAAAAACTGGAATGCCGCCAAAGTAGGTGCCGTGGTAGGTAGTCGCAGCTGCAGCTCGCAGGGCCAATCGTTTACGCGTGCATTGATACAGGACTTGGCCCCACAAGGAATTGTATGGATCTCGGGTTTGGCATTGGGCATTGATGGAGCTATGCACCAATCAGCCTTAGATTCTGGTCAAGCCACCTGGGGAATCTTGGCGGGAGATGTTCGTTGGGTTTATCCGCCGGGGAATCGAATACTGGCCAGCCAAATGATGCAAGATCCTCGCAGCGGATTGTTATCAGAAAACCTCGGAAAACAAAGGTTTGACCCCTTGGCTTTCAAACGCCGAAATCGACTAATTGCCGGCATGGCCGATTTTCTTTTGCTAGTCGAAAGTCAAGACCCCTCTGGAAGCCTGATAAGCGCCCAGTATGCCGAAGCCTTTGACCGAAGATTGTTTGCCGTGCCACAGCACCCCAGTCATGCCTTATCGGCTGGGCCCAATGGTCTCATACAACAACAAAGAGCCCTGCTTTGTCAGCAGGGCTCGGATATTGTTCAAGAAATGAATTGGACCTAGCGTTTAGCTTTTTGTTGGCTAGCCTTCATGGCATCTTCCATGCGCTGCTGAAACTTACTCTTGGTCACCGGCTTCTTTTTGTTTTCGGCAATTTGAGCCTTCAACTTATCATCATCTACCATGCGGCGAATGATGAATTGCTGCGAGAAGGTGATGATGTTTGATACGAAGTAATACCAGGTCAATCCTGAAGCGTAATCATTCAACACACCCAAGAAGATGATGGGCATGAAATACCCGATGTACTTCATTTGACCAGTCACCCCCGAAATCTGGTTATTCAAGTGGGTGTACAACAGCGTAGAAGCCGTCATCATCAACGTGAAAATACTCACGTGATCCCCGTAGAAGGGAATGTGGAAGCCCAATGCCGGACCATCCCAAGTGGACAAATCTGAAGCCCACAAAAAACTCTTCTGACGCAATTCAAAAGCGTTGGGGAAGAATTGGAACAAGGCGAACAAAATGGGCAATTGGAACAACATGGGCACGCAACCACTCAAGGGGCTCACCCCTGCTTTTCGGTACAAAGCCATGTTCTCAGCCTGCTGTTTCTGAATGTCAGAATATTTGGTTTTGATGATATCAATCTCCGGCTTAAGAATGCGCATTTTGGCTGTACTCAAGTAACTCTTATACACCAAGGGCAACAAAATCAACTTGATAATAAAGGTCAGCAACAAGATGATGATACCCATGCTGGCAATGCGATCGTCTAACAAGTCAAAAACGGGAATAACGATGTAGCGGTTAACCCATCCGAAAATGCCCCATCCCAAGGGAACAATGCGCTGAAATTGAGCGTTGTCGACTCCCAAATCTAGGGCGTCCAAGGTGCGGTAGTGATTAGGGCCAAAGTAATAGGCAAAATCATAGGTCTTATCAGCCTCACGACCATATTCGACAAACAAGCTTGTCCCCAATTGGCGAATGGGATCACCGTCTTCGGCGCTCTCTCCGGTCATGGTTTCTGGCAATTCATTTGCGCGCACTTTCGAATCGGTAGCAAAACCGTTTGGCGCCGCCAAAATGCAAGAGAAATACTGCTGTTTGAAGGCCACCCATTGTAGTCGATTTTTAAAGGTTTCTTCTTCTTCGCTACCCATTCCCAACTTATCGGGCTGCTCGCCCTTTAGTTGATACACAACGGTAGTATTTTGCTTTTCCCACTTCAATTCGCGCTCTTGACGAACGGGCTTGTGGTTCCAAGTGAATTCCAAATCGGAGTTGTTGCGCTGCATCAAATAGTCCACATCGTGCAAAACCAATTGATACGAAAGCTTGAAACCTTGCTGATCGTCAAAGCGATAGACCTGATCCATATATCCCCCATTGTTGCCATTCAAGCGCAACACCAGTTCTTTATCGGTCTTAGATTGAACCTTCCACAAGAAATCACGGCTGGAAACAGGGCCGTAGCCAGGTGTATTCCAAACCCATTCCTGCTGAGAGTTAGCGGCTTTAACCAAAGCAACCTGACCGCTGTCAGCGCTGTTGTGGTTTTTAAGGGTAACCGCACGCAGAGTACCCCCTCTTTGATCAAATTCCAAGGCCAATTCGGCATTTTCAAAGGCAATCACCTCTCCAGGATTATTGCCGGCCCACTGGGAAGCCATAAGGCCCAAGACACCCACTAAACCTGAGTCAGCTGGCGCAGACGAGGCCTGGGTATCTGCGCTGTTCTCGGCGACAGACGCATCTTGATTCTGCTCTTGGCGAGTTTGCTCAAGCTCCACACGGGCTAAACTATCTTGCTGGCGTTGAAGAGCGGCCTGTTGCTCAGGGGTAGGCGCTGTGTACCAATAATATCCAATGAGAATGAGGAAAATGAGCGAAAAACCTATGACTGAATTGCGATCCATGAAAATTTGTACGCGAAGTTAACCAAAAACTTGGGAGGCGCTTTGTGGAATCCTATCTTTGCGCCACGAAAACAGACGCTATGGTCAACAAAGGTAAAATCTCGCAAATTATTGGTCCTGTGGTCGACGTAAGTTTCAATGAAACAGGATCTAGTCTGCCCAACATTTACAATTCACTGGAAGTCGTTCGTTTGAACGGCCAAAAGTTGGTTCTCGAAGTGCAACAGCACTTGGGTGAAAACATCGTGCGTACCATTGCGATGGATGCCACAGAAGGTTTGCAACGCGGCTTGGATGTCATCGACACTGGTGCTCCTATTAAAATGCCCGTTGGTGACAACATTCGCGGCCGCCTGTTGAACGTAGTAGGTGAGTCTATTGACGGCATGACCGCATTAGACAACTCTGAAGGACGTGCCATTCACGCACCCGCTCCTACGTTTGAAAATTTGAGCACTAGCACCGAACCTCTATACACTGGAATCAAAGTAATTGACCTTCTTGAGCCTTATGCCAAGGGTGGTAAAATTGGTTTGTTCGGTGGTGCCGGTGTAGGAAAAACCGTTTTGATCATGGAATTGATCAACAACATCGCCAAAGCCTATAGCGGTATGTCCGTATTCGCCGGAGTAGGTGAGCGTAGCCGTGAGGGTAACGACTTGCTTCGCGAAATGATCGAATCAGGTGTAATTCGCTACGGTGACGAGTTCGTAAAGAGCATGGAAGAAGGCGGATGGGACTTGAGCAAAGTAAACATGGACAAATTGGCTGAGAGTCAGGCCACCTTGGTATTCGGACAGATGAACGAACCTCCAGGAGCCCGTGCTCGTGTAGCCTTGTCAGGTTTGACCGTAGCGGAATATTTCCGTGACGGCGACGGTGAAGGCGCGGGTAAAGACATCTTGTTCTTTATCGATAACATCTTCCGTTTCACTCAGGCGGGTTCTGAAGTATCAGCCCTTTTGGGTCGTATGCCATCAGCCGTAGGATACCAGCCTACTTTGGCCACCGAAATGGGAGCCATGCAGGAGCGTATCACCTCTACAACCCGTGGTTCTATCACCTCTGTTCAGGCCGTTTACGTACCTGCTGACGACTTGACTGACCCTGCTCCCGCTACCACATTTGCCCACTTGGACGCTACTACGGTATTGAGCCGTAAGATTGCTGAGTTGGGTATCTACCCTGCGGTTGACCCCTTGGATTCTACTTCTCGCATCTTGACTCCAGACGTTTTGGGCAAAGAGCACTATGCTTGCGCTCAACGTGTGAAAGAGTTGTTGCAGCGTTACAAAGAGTTGCAAGATATCATCGCCATCTTGGGTATGGATGAATTGAGTGAAGAAGACAAATTGGTTGTACACCGTGCTCGTCGTGTACAGCGTTTCTTGTCTCAGCCTTTCCACGTGGCCGAACAGTTCACAGGTATCCCAGGCGTATTGGTGGACATCAAAGAAACCATCAAAGGATTCAACATGATCATGGATGGTGAAGTTGATGAATACCCAGAAGCTGCCTTTAACTTGGTTGGAACCATCGAGGATGCCGTTGCCAAGGGTAAGAAACTCATGGAAGAAGCGGCTGCATAATTATGTGGGTAGAAGTTTTAACACCTGATCAAACCCTTTTCACTGGCGAGGCCAAAGTGGTCTCTTGCCCAGGAGTGGATGGCAGTTTTCAGATTTTGGAAAACCACGCTCCTATGATCGCCAATCTTCGCGAGGGCACCTTGGAAATTACCGGAGATGAATCTCACTCTTTCGGTGTTCAAAGTGGTTTGGTAGAAGTATTGAAAAATAAAGTGATTGTATTGGTCTAAAGGAGACCTCAACTTCCTTGCAATGAAAGCCGCTGGAGACAGCGGCTTTTTTGTTTTACCCTCAAAGGGCACTACCCTAGTATCCGAAATGGAATCTACAGCAGATGACGAAGAAGAATTCGACTGCTCATTCAGAAGTCTTGTTCAAGGTATAATCCAATCCCTTAAACAAAAATCCCGACTTCGACTCACGAATTTGTTACACAATTGTCTAAAGTGTCACTAGAACACTTATACAAAAAAGGGCCAAAAATCAACATTTTCAATGATTTCAGTGGATAATCATCACTTTTTGTTTAATTTTTAAATTACATTAATTATACAAAATAATTGCACGAAAGAGACCTGTGGCGTTGATTTGTTTCATCTTTTACCATGAAACCTAAACAAAATTCATTCGACGTCATGATGGCTGGAGAAATCATCCCTCTTCGCAATTTTGCGCTGTCCCTCACGCACGACATGGACGATAGCAAGGACTTGGTGCAAGAAACCATTCTTAAGGCCTATCGCTACAAGGACAAGTTTGAAGAAGGCACCAATTTAAGAGGTTGGTTGTACACCATTCTGAAAAACAGTTTCATTAACCAATACAGAAGGAACGCCAAGCGCAATACATTTCTGGATACGACAGACAATACCTTTTACCTGGACCAACCGTCACACAATGTGGCCAACGATGCCGAACTCCGTTTCATTCGCAACGACATTCAAAAAGCCATCGAAACCCTTCCATTGGAATTGAGAATCACCTTCAGCTTGAATGTGGAAGGATTCAAATACCAAGAAATTGCCGACGAATTGGGCATACCCTTGGGCACTGTCAAAACCCGCATCTTTGTTGCCCGCCGCATTTTGCGCGAACAATTGAGTGAATACAAGAGTTTCTTGGAGCTTCCCGAGCAATTGGCTTAATTTTACCAGGTGCTGTTCGGAATCTCAGAATCCTACACCTACTGGGCACTGGATTTGATTTGCCTTTCCGGCCCCATGTTGCTCAGCTTTGACCGTAAAGTAGCGTTTTATAAAAAATGGGGATCTTGGCTATGGGCTACCATTCCTGTTTCCTTATTTTATTTGATTTGGGATATCGCCTTTACGGAATTAGGCGTTTGGTCATTCAATCCCACCTATTTAATGGGCTTCGAATGGCTAAAACTCCCATTTGAAGAATACCTCTTTTTCTTAGTGGTTCCCTATGCTTCTGTATTCATATACGAATGCCTGATACAATACTTTCCGGCAACTGCTGAGAAAAAAGATGGCGATGCCGCGATATGGTTCGTCATGGCTGCCATAGCGGGATTGGTCAGTTTTTGGAATTCGCTAAATATTTACACCAGTATAACCTTCGCCCTTTTGGCCATTTGCCTAGTGGCGTTGCGATATTCTCGCGTTTCCATTCGCGCCTTTCTCATCAGTTGGGGCATTTGCTTAGTCCCAATGGCGCTAATGAATGGAGTGTTGACGGCGCTACCCGTGGTCATTTATAACAATATCGAAAATTTAGCCATTCGAATAGGGAGCATCCCCATCGAAGATTTCTTCTACCACATGCTGTATATGGGAGCCATTCTTGGCTTATACGAACGCCAGTTAAAGCGAAAAAATTAATTCGGCTGTGTGCCAGGAGTCCAAACTGAAGAATCAGCAGCACTAGCTTTCAATGCCGATTTTCGCTGGCTTTTGGTACCAGGCACGGGTACGTATTTGGCAGGATACAATTTCAAATCCATGATGAGTTTGTGCAACTCAGCGTTGCTACGAACCAAATCTTCGTAGAGCTTTTCATCTTGCATCAAACGCCCAGCCGTACCCTCACCATTCTCCAATTTGGCCATCATAGATGACATGCTCTCGGTAACAGAAGCCAGATTGTTCATGGTAACGGCTAAATCAGTGGTATCCATCTGTTGAGCTAGGCTTCTGAATGACTTCAAGGTAGCAGAAATCTGCTTGCTGTACTCAGGGAGTTGCTTGCTGAACTCCGCAACATTCTGTGAGGTCATGGTTAAACCAGGCTTCATCCCGGCAACGGCATCTCGTATTTCTGACAACGCCAATTGCAAATTGCGAATGGCTATGGGCAGCTGCCTTACCGCTTCATGCAAATCTTCTTTGTGCATGAATTGGTTCAATTGTGCAAATAGTGAGTCTGCACTATTGGCCAGAGGCACTACTCGGTCGTTGAACTGCGTAAACACATCTCTGGTATACTCACTGGCTAAAGTATCGCCATCTTGGGCGTAACGAGAACTATTGCCTCTCAACAAAGTCAGGCCCGTACCTCCCAACAATTCATTATTGATTTTGATTCGCGAATCAAATGGAATTTCCATGTCGGAACTGATTTCAATCAAGGCTCGAATTCGCAAATCAGTCGGCATCATGCGCAAACTGGTCAGTTGCCCGATTCGATACCCATTATAAATCAATGGAGTTCCTACTGATAATCCCTGAGTAGAATCATACAAGACGGTAAACTCCCTTCCCTTTTGAAAAGGATTGTCTTTGCCCATCATGTAATTGTAGCCCAAAATCAGCAAAGTAAGGGCCACGATGGCCATTGCACCTACCTTAAATTCTTTTGTCAATCCTGAAAACATCTTCGTTTGTGTGGCTGCTTCTACCTATGCCAAAGGTAGCAATAAAAATGGTGTGGGGTGTGTTAATTCATCGGCAAAAAAGAAGGCCCCGCCTATTCGGCGGGGCCTTCCTATGAAATCAATGAAGGGTTTAGTTCTTCACTACAACTTTCTTGGTCGTAGTCTGACCCTGGTTGCTCAAGCGAACGAAGTAGATGCCGTTGCCGAAGTCTCCCAAGTTCAAGTCTGTCTGACCAAAGCCACCCGCCTGGCTGCTGCTGCGTACTACCACAGCGCCCAATGCGTTGGTTACTTCAATCTGTACAGGCTCGTTGTTGCTCAAGCTGTAGGCTACAGTCACCTTGCCGGTTGTGGGGTTCGGGCTAACCGTTACCGCCTCTTCCAAGCTCAACTCCTCAACACCCATGTACGTGTTCTGGCAGTTGGGGGGGTACTGTACGTATACAGAACGGCTCACTACTGCTGCTTCGTTTCCGCTAGGATCGGTCAACAAGTAGTTGATGTAGTATACACCCGCTTCCCAGATGTTTACATTGTGGCTCAACACCTTAACCAATGGCAACAAGTCTGTGGGTGAATAGTAGTTGTCGCGTACGATCAAGCCACTCATCGCCCAGAAGGGAGTTCCTACACACACGCTCACTGGAGGAGCTGCCATCGTAGGAGCTACACGGTCTACTACCTTCACAAAACGTGACTTAGTAGAAGTGTTTCCGCTCTCGTCAGTGGCGGTGTACTTCTCTTCGTACATGCCCAAGGTGTAAGCGTCTACTTTACCAACCTTAACCACTGACAACTTGGTGTTGTCGTAGTAGTTGTCGGTTACTGTTACGTTGCGTGAGTAGTAAGGCTCGTTTACATCGTGGTATACCGTATCGCTAGTGTTCAACTCAATCATCGGTGCGATGTAGTCGTCTACGCGGTAGTTGATGGTATATCCGTCCTCATCAGCCATGTTTCCGCTAGGATCTTTGGCCTTGTAAGTGATGGGGTATGTAGCGCGCACTTGGTTGTTTACAGGACCGTTGAAGCCAGGGTTCTTGCTTACGAAGATCGAACCGTTGCACTCGTCCAAGGCATATACCTCGTCTACGAATACACTTCCAATCTGTACATCGATGGTAGCTCCATCGGTGATGCGCTGGTTCAAGCGGAAGATGCCAGGCTTCTTCGTGTCGCGTACCTGTACCAAACGGCTGTCGGTAGCGGTGTTGCCCTGAGCGTCTTTTACGGTGTATACCAAGGTGTAGTCACCTACCGTTGTAGCGTCTACACTGCCCGTGATTTGAATCGCTGAAGTCAAGTTACCGTCTACCGCGTCGGTAGCAACGGCACCCAACTCGCTGTAGGTGTCACACTGTTCGATCGTGATGGTCTTGTTGCCGTTCAAGGTCAACACAGGTGCCGTGCGGTCCAATACCACGATAACGGTACGGGTGCGCTGTACGGCCTTGTTGCCTGAAGCGTCTTCCAAGTCAAAGGTGATGCTGTACACACCGGGTACGGTGCAATCCAAGTCACTCTT
>JBJOHK010000104.1:0-8568 GCA_046047755.1 Bacteroidota bacterium
CTCAAACCCCTTCCACTATTGGACATCGGCCCAGACCAGCGCATTTGTACGTACGAGAGCGTAGTGCTGGATGCAGGCCACAACGACACGGTGAAGTACTTGTGGAGCACGATGGATACGACCCAGAAGATTGAAATCAACGTAGCGGGCAAGTACCGTGTAACGGTGACCGAGACGAAGTGGCTCTGCCAGCGTTCGGACACGATGGAGTTGTTTGTGAACGATACGGTGGTGGCCAATGCGGGCCCTGACGTGACCATCTGTCACTTGAAGAGCACCTTGCTAGCGGCCCAGCACGAACCGGTGAACCGCTCAGCTGACTATACCTGGTACGATTTGACGGGCGCTAAGACACTGGGTAACGACATGGGTTACACGGTTTCGCCCAAGAACTCGAATACACCTGGCCAACCGGCACAGAACTTCTACTACCGCTTGTACACAACGGTCGAGCAAGGTGGCCACACCTGCGAAGACGATGATACGGTGATGGTGAAGGTGAATACGCTTCCCTTCGTGAAGTGGGATCCCAAGCCTTTGAAGGCTCAGTGCTACGATTATGGAGACATTGAGTTGAACAACTTCTTCAACCGCGGTAAGGAAACCGGTGTGCGCATGTGGGCCGGTTCTTTGTGGAAGCCGAACAATATGATCGATAGCATCTTGCCCGATCGCCACTTGTTCAAGACAACGCTTTTGGATAACAACCTGCTTCAGAACGGCAACAACCTGCAGATGAAGGTCTACGGTTGGTACAAAGACACCAACGGCTGTATCAATATAGACTCAGTGGTTCAGCGCATCAACGGTAACCCCGTGGTGGTATTGGATACGCTTTCTTACTGCCAAGACTTGGGTGAGGCCCTGATGGATAACAGCATGGTTCGCCCCAAAGTAAAAGTGGGTGTGAAGTTGGATTGGTCAGTATTGAATTACCCCAACGGTGTAGATCCTAGCAACATCTTGAATAATAACAACCCTTGGGGTACGCCTGACTGGCGCTTCACCTTCGGAGATCCCACCGAAGACTACTACGAAGGAACCTACAAGTTCCAGCTCTGCGTGGAAGACCAGTTGACGGGTTGTAGAACCTGTGACTCCACCCTGATTGACATCGTGGCTGAGCCCACGGTGAAGGTAAAATCGCCTGATCCGGTCTGCGTGAACTGGGGCTTGATGGAATTGTACGACTACATCACGGTCAACGGTAACCAAGCCAAAGACGGCGACGGTTCTACCTACGAGATCATCGAGTACAACTACGACCGCAACGACCCGAAGGTGACGAACACGAACCTGATTGGCGGCCACCAGTTCTTGCCCTCATTCGGAACTGGAACCTGGTACATACGCTACAGCAATGCGGGAACGGGTTGCTTGAAGCAGGATAGCTTCTACATCTATGTGAACGATACTCCCGATGCGGTGATGCAGCCCCCGATTACGGTGTGCAGCAGCTTGGGCGACTTAGACTTGAGTACCCGTGTGGACGCAGCCAACACCAAACCAGCCTCGGCGATAGGCGTTTGGACAGGCCCTAACGTGAACTCAGCCACCGGCATGTTCACGCCTGTGACCAACAAGACGGCGAACATCGAAGGTCCGAGCATCTTGACCTATGTGTTGACCGATAACAACGGTTGTACGGATACCGAAACGTACAACGTGTTTGTCAGAACCCAACCCGAGGTACAGATCACCACTCAGAAACCGGCCCAGGCCTGCGAACGCACACCGTTTGCGATACAGAGCAGCAGCTTGTTCAGCGATGGCAAAGTGACCTGGACGCGTTTGAACGGTTCAGACGGATCGATTGACAATGCGGCTTCAGAGAACATCAGCTACCAGCACGGCTTGCAGGACAGTGCCAATAAAGGTGCTTACTTGAAGGTTACCACAGTGCCCATCGCCAACGATGTGTGCCCACCAGCCTCAGATAGCATTGAGATCATCTTGCACCAGTACCCCATCATTACGCCACTAGCGATGCAAACGGGTTGTGTGCCCTTGGTGACCAACTGGATGGCCGAAGAGAACAAGGGTATTCCCGCCTCTCAGCTGCAGTATAGCTGGACCTTTGGAAACGGCGATACCAGCAGTTTGCAGAACCCCAGCATTACCTACAAGCAGCAAGGCAAATACGATGTGGTATTGACAATGACCAACACCGCAGGTCCCTGCTCAGCAACCACTAGCTTGCGCCCTGCCGTAGAGGCTTACCCCGTACCTGTAGCGAAGTTCGTAACCGATCCTCCGTACAGCACAACGGTAGCCTTGCCGAAGTTCAAGATTACGAACATGAGCACGGTGACCCAAAGCCCCTTCGCACCCACGATGCGCTACAACTGGGACTTTGGAACCGGCAACGCCAACGATACATCTACGATGAAGGATCCCCGCTTTGCCTACGGCAAGGATACGGCGACCTACACGATTCGTTTGATCACCACCACCAACCACGGTTGCAGCGACACGGCAGAACGCAAAGTGGTGGTTGGGCCTGATATCATCGTGTTCATTCCTGATGTGTTCACTCCTGATGGAGCGGGTCCTCAACGCAACAACACCTTCAATGCCGTGGCTAGCAACTTCAAAGCCTACAACATGCGCATTTACAATCGCTGGGGTGAGAAGTTGTTCGAGACCGATGACATCAATATTGGATGGGACGGTACCGCCAACGGAGCAGAGTGTCAGCAAGACGTCTATGTGTACCACATTGAGGTGATTTCGTTTGACGATAAGCCTTACAAGTTCGATGGTACCGTTACGCTGTTGCGATAAACCAACTTTGAAATAATGAAAAGCCCCGATTTATCGGGGCTTTTTTTATGCTAGTCCATAAAAAAGGGGGTTGCCCGTAGGCAAGCACAGAAACTCGGAGGTCGTGTTTACGACCCTAGTCAAAGTAAATAAAGTAAAAGGATTAAAGCCCCAATCGCTGGGCTTCGACCAATAAGCGATCGGCGTTGATAGGAACGACTCCTGTTTCTTCGCAGACCAACCCGCCGGCAAGGTTGCTCAAAGCAGCCAATCGATTCCAGTCGCATTTTTTAGCCAAGCATAGAGCGGCAACCGAAACTACGGTGTCTCCTGCACCTGATACATCGGCAATGTTGCGCACATGAGCACCCAAGTGATGCTCTTCCTCTTGGTGATGAATGTAAACGCCCTTTTCGCTCAAGGTGACCATCGTTGCTTGGTTATGAAGAACAGCGTTCAATTCTTGAACGGCATTGCGAATTTCTTCTAACGTGTTCAACGCCTCACTCAGATTCAAACCTTCTCTAATTTCTTTCAAGTTGGGCTTGAATAGAGTCGCTTTTTTGTAAGATAAGAAATTGGATTTTTTGGGGTCTACAACGGTGGGGATTCCCCTTTCTTGGCATAATTGCAAGAAGTGTTCAATGTTCAATCCATGCAATACGCCTTTGTTGTAATCTTCAAAAATCACTACGTCGGCTTGGTCCAGTTCCCGAATAAAATGTTCCTCCAGTAAGAAAGAATCCAACTTGTCCAAATCATCTTTGACCTCGTGGTCGATTCGGAGCAACTGGTGGTTATTTCCCAAAACTCGAGTTTTTGTGGTTGTTTTACGCTTGTCAGATAATAGCAAAGCACGAGTAGTCATGCCCGCATCGTCAATGAGTTTGCAAAGGTCTTCACCCTCTTTGTCTTTGCCTATGGCCGAACACAATACGGGAATGGCTCCCATAGCTTTTAAGTTGAGTGCCACGTTTCCGGCTCCGCCCAAACGACTATCAAAACGGATTACATCAACCACAGGAACAGGTGCCTCGGGTGATACTCGATCTACTTTTCCGATGATATAATTGTCGACCATGACGTCTCCTACGATGAGAACACGCACACCTTGAAAACTGCTCATCAACTGTTCAATCGATTGTTTTTGCATTGCCATACAAAGGTAAGGGTTTAGGAAAGTGAGGAGAAGGCTTGTTTCAATCTTGAACAAGCTTGTTTGAGAGAATCTTCACTGGCCGCATACGAAAGACGAATGCATTCAGGGGAGCCAAATCCAGCACCCGAAACACAGCTTACACCTGCCTGTTCCAGCAAGTACATGCAAAGATCCTCGCCATTGTTGATGGTATGTCCTTCAGGGCTTTTTCTGCCGTAATAAGCCTGAACATCAGGGAATACATAAAAGGCCCCTGCTGGAGTAGGTATGGTTAAATTGGGTATCTCGCGAAGTTCTTGTAAGACCAAATTGCGTCGAGACTCAAAGGTTTGACACATGGCCTTAACTTCCGATTGATCTCCGTTCAATGCCGCGACTCCGGCCCATTGTGCTACTGAATTGGCGCCAGAGGTGAACAGACCTTGTATTTTGTCACAGGCTTGTACCAAATCTGTAGGGCCCGCCAAATATCCCAATCTCCATCCGGTCATAGCGTAGCCTTTGCTAAATCCATTCACGATGGCCAATCGGTCCCTGAGGGAATCAAATTGGGCCAAACTTTGGTGGCTCTGTCCATATTGAATGTGTTCGTAAATCTCATCTGAGATGATGAATACTTGTGGGTGTCTTTCCAAAACTTCGGCCCAGGCTGCCAGTTCGTCTTGCGTCATGACAGAGCCAGATGGGTTGCAGGGAGAAGAGAATATCAACAATCGGGTGCGGTCGGTAATGGCTGCTTCCAACTGCTCCGCACTCGCTTTGAATTCGCTGCTTGCCTGGGTGCTGATGGGTACTACAATGCCACCTGCATATTGAACCATAGTTGGATAACTTACCCAGAATGGCGCTGGAAGAATGACTTCATCGCCAGGATTTACCAAGGCGAGAACCGCATTGATCAAGCTTTGTTTCGCCCCGCTGCTCACCATGATTTGCTCAGGTAAAAAATGCACGGCGTTTTCACGTTCCAGTTTTTGGCAAATGGCCATGCGGAGTTCGGGGATTCCGGCAACAGGGGGGTAGTGGGTATGACCTTTTTGTGCAGCTGCATGAGCCGCCTCGCATATGAATGCAGGGGTGTCGAAATCGGGTTCTCCAATGCTCAAGCTGATGATGTCACGGCCAGCAGCTTTGAGCTCTCTGGCTTTCTTTGTCATGGCTAAGGTTTGGCTTTCGACAATTTCGGCTATGCGTTGACTGAGACGGGTCATATACAAAAATACCGAAACAGGCGGTCAATTGCCCGTATTTTTGTGCTGTGAAGATTCTATTAGTCGCCAACAGGATGCCTTATCCGCCGTATAGGGGTGATAAATTGAAAATCTTCAACTTAGCCAAGCAATTGGCCCCAGTTCACGAGTTGCATTTGTTGACCATAGCCGAGTCTCATGAAGACATTGCCTATGGAGAACAATTGAAATCCATGCGAGTAGAGGGCTCTGATAAGCCTCTTTTTGCTCGAGTCGATTGGGTGTATCGGCCAGTGGTAAAATCATATGTTTCGGCATTGTTGGGGCTATTTGGAAACAAACCTTTGCAATTGGCCTTTTTCCATTCTCGTGCCTTTAAGAAGCGTTTGGACCAAACTCTTCTACAACCTTTTGACGCCATTCATGTACAGCACCTTCGCATGGGGCAATATTTGGATAATCGTGTGCCTGAAAATGCCGTGTTGGACCTTCCTGATGCCTTCAGTTTGTATTGGAAGCGCCGCATGGACAATGCTAAAAACCCGCTTTTACGCTTGTTTAATCGATTGGAATATAAGCGAATGCATAAATGGGAGCAGCGATTGTTGCCACAGTTTCGCTTGAATCTGGTCTGTTCGGTTGAAGACCGAAATCATTTGCTGGAATCCTGTCAACTGCCCGAAGATCACCTTGGCTTGTTGCCAAATGGAGTAGATGACCATTCATTTTCACCCAAACCCAATCATTCAAAGCGTCCAACCGTTTTGTTCACGGGCAATATGGATTACGCTCCAAACATTGATGCCGTAGGGTGGTTTGCTAAAGAAATTTGGCCGCAAATCACAGCGAAGTTGCCGAATGCGGAGTTTGTCATCGCCGGCCAAAGACCGGTTTCGGCCGTACGCGCATTGGCTTCAGATTCGATTCGTGTACTGGGCTTTGTCGAAGATTTGTCAGAAGCCTATGCCCAAGCCCATGTGTTGGTCAGCCCCCTTCGTTTGGGAGCTGGAACCCAAAACAAAGTTTTGGAAGCCATGAGCATGGGGGTTCCAGTGGTTTGCACGTCTGTAGGCTTTTTTGGATTGGGCATTGCATCGGGTGAAGGGGTGTTGTTGGCCTCCAATTCGAGGGAATTTGCTCAATCCGTGTTGGATATTTTAATGCAATCCGACAGGGCTAAAGAGATAGGAAACAAGGGGTATGAGTTGGTGCAAAAACGATTTGCTTGGCGAGTGGTAGCCAAGCAGTTGGAATCCTTTTTGCAAAGCGCCTCAGCCAAAGATTGAGGCCCTCAATTTTCTGTAGTTAATAGTATATTTGGGCATATGAGAAAATGCCTGTTTTGGGTCGGTTCGATCTTAACCTCTTTTGGGGTTCAAGCACAATCGCAAGATTCAATGACCAAGTTGTTGCTGAATCAAGTTCAATTTAGAAATATTGGCCCCGCAAAAACCAGTGGCCGAGTTGTTGATTTTGCCGTAGATCCAGAGCAAAGTTCTACATACTATGCTGCTACGGCCTACGGTGGGGTTTGGAAAACGGTGAACAACGGTACAACGTTCGATCCCATTTTTGATCGATACGGCACTCAAAGCATAGGCTGCGTAGCCTTGAACCCTCATAACCGTCATGAAGTTTTCGTTGGAACAGGTGAAAACAATAACCAGCGCAGTGTAGGCTACGGGAATGGTCTATATAAGAGCTCAGATGACGGTAAAAATTTCCATCTAGTCGGTCTAAAGTCTAGCGAACACATTGGGAATCTAGCCTTTCATCCCACTGATGCATCGATTATGTATGCGGCTGCCTATGGCCCGGTGTGGAGCAAAGGTGGAGACCGTGGCGTATTCAAAAGCGAAGATGGGGGCGAGACCTGGAAACAAATACATCAGGTTTCTGAGTATACAGGCTGCAACGAGATTCACATCGATCCCAACAATGCGAATGTTTTATACGCCGCCTATCACCAACGCATGCGCCACGAATACACTTACTTGGGTGGTGGCCCAGAGTCAGCCGTTTACCGTTCTCAAGACGGAGGAAAAACTTGGAAGAAGTTGGCAGGTGGCCTTCCTGGAGGTGATTTAGGGCGTATAGCCTTGGCCTTGCCTGTTGATCATGCCGGTTGGGTTTACGCCATGGTGGAAGGGTCGGCTGATAAGGGAGGTATTTACCTTTCGACCAACTTTGGAGAGAGCTGGAAAAAGCAGAATCCCTACCAAACATCGGGCAATTACTATCAGGAATTGGTGCTGGATCCCAATGATGGGGAAAGACTTTTCATACTGGATACCTATTTGCATGGTTCTGATGACGCGGGTAAGACGGTCAAACGAGTTTCTGAAACCTATAAGCACGTAGATAACCATGCCTTGTGGGTAGACCCGAGCAACTCTTCTCATTGGTTAGCGGGCTGCGACGGTGGTATTTACGAAACCTTTGACGAGGGAGCTCAGTGGGTATTCAAGTCGAATTTGCCCATCACTCAGTTTTACCGTGTATCGGTTGACAATTCTGAGCCTTTCTACTATGTATATGGGGGTACCCAAGATAATTATAGTTTGGGCGGCCCTAGCCGGAACAACAGCAATAACGGTATAGGCAATGAAGAGTGGTTTGTTACCGTGGGTGGCGACGGATTCAAATCTCAAATCGACCCCTATAACCCAAACATTGTATATGCGCAATGGCAATACGGAGGTTTGGTTCGCTTTGACCGTGTAACCGGTGAGGAACTCGATATCAAACCCCATGTAGGCCCCAATGAACCCGCACTGCGCTGGAACTGGGATGCTCCCTTGCTGATTTCTCGATACAATCCTTCTCGCTTGTATTTTGCGGCAAACCGAGTGTTTACTAGCCCTGATCGCGGCAATTCTTGGAAAGCTATATCGGGTGATTTGAGTCAACAAATTGACCGAAACAAGTTGCCCATCATGGACAAAGTTTGGGGAATTGATGCCGTGGCTAAAAACCAAAGTACCAGCATTTATGGCAACATTACTTATTTGTGGGAGTCCTTCCATGATTCCTTGACCCTGTTTGCCGGTACCGATGATGGGGTAGTGAGGTACACGGTTGATGGGGGCTTGAATTGGATTACTTGCAGCCAAAATTTCCCCGGAGCGCCAGCCAATACCTATGTGACTGCCATATATAGCTCTCGATTTGATGCGCAGACCCTCTACGTGGCTTTAGACAATCATCGTCGAGGCGATTACAAGCCTTATGTGTACAAGAGTACGAATTTGGGTAAGACTTGGGTTGCCATTATCAATGGCATGCCTAGTGATGCTCCAGTTAAGTGTTTCTTGGAAGATTACAAGAATAAGGACCTCTTGTTGGTGGGCCATGAATACGGCATGGTTATCAGTTTCAACGGCGGTAAGTCATGGAACAAATGGTCGGGCGGATTGCCTCCCATTGCCATTAAGGATATGGTCTTTCAAGAGCGCG
>JBJOHK010000105.1:0-21042 GCA_046047755.1 Bacteroidota bacterium
CACCGATCGCGATTACAATGCTGCTGTGTTGTGGTGTTTGGAACATTCTCAAATATCCTTTTGCATTGGCACCCACAATGAAGACTCGAGCTCAATGGCAGCCAAATGGTTAAAAGACAACAGTGAACCAGAAGGTTCTAAAAGAGTATATTTCTCTCAACTGCTGGGCATGAGTGATCACATCAGCTACAACCTTTCACACTCGGGTTTCAATGTAGCCAAATATGTACCCTATGGCCCAATTTCAGCCGTAATGCCTTATCTTCTCAGAAGGGCACAAGAAAACACTTCAGCCAAAGGTCAAGCGGGTCGAGAACTCAGTTTGATTGAACGGGAAATGAAGCGCAGAAAACAATGAAAATGAAATCCTTCCTTATCAAGCATACTTGGAAAGCACTAGGGCTGATTCTGGTGTTAGCCACTTTGATAGCAGGTTTATTTATCCCCCTTAAGCCAGGAATTCTGGATGTAGCTCCTCAAAAACTATCTGGCGCGTATCCCCAATTGAAGGCCTTTGTGTACAATGTACCCGAAGGGTGGCAAGCCCGTCAATTGTTGCTGCAATCAGGGCCCATTCAGTGGTCCAACCAAGGTGATATTCACCATGAAAAAGGCCAAATAACTGCCGCATTTGCTCCCAATGCCAGCCAAGGAGAAAACGCCTACAACCGTTTGTATACGGTTTTCGTTCGCTTGGAGAATGAGCAAGCCCAATCCAATTGGATCAGTCTTCCCGATGCCGTTTGGTTGGATTCTACCTGCAACAATGGCGATACAATAACCCAATTAGCCGCTATATCCAATACCCAGGATGCCGATTGGACCACGGGATTCCCGCACCGACCCATTCTAAATGAGAGCATACGAAATCAATTTTATCATGTCCCCATGTGGTTTGCCATGATGTTTCTATTGCTTTTTTCGGTCATCTACGCCATACGTTACCTTTCAAAGGGTCAATTGGACGACGACTTGCGGGCTGATGCGCTCATTAGAGTGGCCTTGTTAGCCGGAATCATTGGATGTGTCACAGGCTCGGCATGGGCCCGAGCCACTTGGGGTTCCTGGTGGCCCAGAGACCCAAAATTGAACGGAGTAGCCTTGGGTATGGTCATGTATTTTGCCTATGTGCTATTGCGATCAACCTTGAAAGACCCTATGCAACGCGCTCGCTTATCTAGCGTGTACGGAATATTCGTCTTCCCTTTGTTTATCGCCTTAATTTGGATCATGCCCAAATTATCGAGCAACACCTTGCATCCAGGCAGTGGTGGAACTGTAGGCTTTAAAAAGTACGATTTAGACGATAATCTTAAACTTGTTTTTTATCCAGCCGTTATTGGTTGGATTCTGGTATACACTTGGATGGCCCAATTGCTTTACCGAATAAATCGAATAGCCCAAAAATCTGAAAATCATGATGCCTAATCTCTTGCAAAATCTAACCGAAGCCGCTGTAGGCTTTTTGGTCAGTGAAGCCAAATTCAACGCAACCGCCACCGTTTTGGTAATGATTTTTCTAGGTATCGCTCTGTATCTGATTCGCTTAGACCGCAAAGTCAGTGCCATAGAGAAGGAGGATCATTCATGAAGCCTTTGCACATTGCCTTGATTCTTCTGGCGGCTATTGGCTTGGCTACCGTTATTAGTCTATATGGGAACACCACCCAGTATGTTTCATTCTACGAGGCCGCCCAATTGAGCCAAGAACACCCCAATAAGGAATACCATGTGGTCTGTCAACTAGACAAATCCAAGCCCTTGGAATACAATGCGCAAGAAGATGCCAATAAGTTGGTGTTTTACGCCATCGATTCACTGGGAAACGCTAGCCGAGTTATTTATGGGAAACCCAAACCTCAAGATATGGAGCGCAGCGAGAAGCTGGTTCTCATTGGCAAACACATTTCAGGTGATTTTTACGCCACTGATATCCTTTCCAAGTGCCCTTCGAAATACGAGGATGCTCCCGTTCAAGTAGGGCAAGCTCAGTAAATCATGAAGAGCATTGAATTTGCGGGTGAGTGGTTGTGGTTGGGAAACTTAGGTCATGCCTCAGTGATATTGACCTTTGCCACGGCTTTGTTAGCGGTTTTTGCGTTTTTTCAGGCGAGCAAAGAAGGAGCTGGCACTTACTATGATTGGGGAAAACGCTTATTCATCGCCCACAGCTTCGGTGTAATAAGCATAGTGGCGGTACTTTTTTTTCTGATCTTCTTTCACCGCTTCGAATACTATTACGTTTGGCGACACAGTTCCTTAGCCTTACCTACCCATTACATGATTTCCTGTTTTTGGGAAGGCCAAGAGGGTAGTTTCTTGCTTTGGATGTTTTGGAATGCTGCCATAGGCTTGGTATTGCTTCGCAAACCAACAGAATTCAAAGCACCGGTTATGGCCATTATGGCTTTTGCGCAGGTAGCCCTAAGTTCTATGTTGTTGGGAATTGAGTGGGGTAGCTTTCATCTGGGTAGTAGTCCTTTCGAACTTTTGCGCGTAGAACGACCTGATTTTCTTCAGATACCCATTCTAGGTAGCATAGGCATTGGCAATTACTTGCAAGTGATAACTGACGGCAATGGTTTGAATCCATTGCTACAGAACTATTGGATGGTCATTCACCCACCTACCTTATTTTTTGGTTTTGCTACCGCCGTCGTTCCCTTTGCTTACAGCGTTTCCGCTTTATGGAAAGGCGGCCAAAATCGCTCATGGATTCGCCCAGCACTGATTTGGAGCTTGGTCTGCGTGGGCATTTTGGGCTTGGGCATCATCATGGGTGGGTACTGGGCCTATGAAAGCTTGAATTTCGGCGGATACTGGGCTTGGGACCCAGTAGAAAATGCTTCTTTGATGCCTTGGTTACTCATGGCAGCAGCGGCGCATATGTTGTTAATCGCCAAAAGCACAGGAAGGCACCTGTTTGCGGCTCACCTGTTGATTCAATTGAGCTTCTGGTTGGTCCTATATGCCACCTTCTTGACCCGCAGTGGTATCTTGGGAGAAGCTTCGGTTCACAGTTTCACGGATTTGGGTCTGTCGGGCCAGTTATTGTTGTTCTTACTGGCCTTCATTGGGCTTTCCTATTGGGCCGCAGAACAGTCACAAAAACTTCGATCTACCATCGCTTATGCCTTGTTGGCCTTTTTGATTTTGATTCCCTTGGTGAGTGTCCTAATCCCCGAATCTTGGGATGAGAATTTCACTGCGGCCATCAAATGGACAGGCATTGTCGTTTTCGCGGCAACACTGGTTGGTTTCATTCAGGCCCTATTGAAAGAAACCAAAGAAGAAGGAGTACCCGCAGAAGACAAAGTGAACAGCCGTGAATTTTGGATGTTCCTGGGTTCTATGTTTCTGATATTGAGCCTTGTGCAGGTTTTTTTCGCCACATCCATTCCGGTATTCAACAAACTCTTTGGCTTCAAAACAGCCGTTCCACAAGAAGCCGATTACAACCGAGTTCAGCTGTGGTTGGCTATGCCCATCATGGTTTTAATGGCCATGGGACATTGGTTTAGATTCAGAGAAACTCCGCTTGAAGTTTGGGTAAAAGCCCTTTTGAAGACCGTTGGCCTATCACTCAGTATTTCGGTTCTCTTAGCTTGGGCTTTGGATATTTACAATTTGGGGTACTGGCTATTCCTTTTTGCTTCGGTGTATCTGATTTGCGCCAATGCTTGGTATGCCATAGAGAAGAAAAAGAAATCATGGCTAAACCATGGCTCTAGTGTAGCGCATATTGGCTTTGGAGTATTGCTGTTGGGAGTGTTGATTTCTTCGGTAAATCAGCGCATCATCACCCAGAGTTCCGGTATTGGATTGGCGCCAGAAATGGACGCTAATGGCCAAATAGACACAAAAGGAGTAGATTTTAATCGCGAAAATGCGATCTTGTATAAAGACCGCAAGGGGATGGCTTCAAACTACAGCATCACCTATCTAGGACAGCGAAAAGGGACGGGGTTTGATAGTATAAATGAATACTTCCTCTTGAATTTCATGGATACCCTTAGCGGTGACTCTTTCCAACTGCAGCCCAAGACCCAAAACAACCCCAAAATGGGATTATTGGCTGAACCAGACACCCGGCATTTTCTCAGCAAGGACATCTTCACTCATGTTAGCTATCAGAGTAGCATGGACAAACCTGAACCCTTTGCCGGCTTTAAGCAAGACACCTTGCGAATGGGGGAAATATTCACTACTTCATCGGCCAAATTGGCCCTGCGTCTGGATAGTTTCAGCAGCTTCCCAACAGCCGAAGGTCTGGTGGTACAGATCAAAATAGCCTGCAGCAACGTTGGGTTCTCGGAATCCCTAACGGAACAATATCGCTACGTTTATCCGCAGTTTAAAATCAACACCGCATCGGGAGCCTTTGAATCGGCACCCGTTGAATCAGATGAACTGGGCGTGTATGTTAGTATTCAGCACATGAAAATTCTCGATCCTAACCCCAAAGCAGAGAATTTGGAGTTTGTGATTCAAACAGGAGAGAAGAAACCTGTCATTCCATACGTGGTAATCAAGTCTATTGAATTCCCATGGATTAATGCCGTTTGGGCGGGAACCTTGCTGATGGTCATGGGATTTGCAATGACTATCGCTCGACGCCTAAAGGAACAAAGAGAGCTTTTGGCGTAAATTAGCCTCATGATAGATGCGGTAGACATTGTAGGATACGGCCGCTTGGGCCAAGCCCTACACCGCCTGTTTATCAACAAAGGGATTAAGGTTCGCTGCATCTATAGTCATTCTCAGACGGGCGAGGGTTTTGCTGCGCGTGATTCTTGGCTGAGCGATGTGGATTTAGCTCCACTTGTATTTTTGGCCATTCCCGATGATCAAATTAACCCACAATTGTCGCAACGTTCAGCGAGCTCATCGCTATTCATACAATGCAGCGGAAATAGCGAGCGTTTTGTATCCAATAGCTTTTCAACCGCGGTTTGGTACCCCTTGCAGAGCTTTAGTTTGGGTAGAACACCTGATTGGAATGCCTTACCCATACTCATAGAATCCCCTTCGCCTGATCTCGTGAAGTGGAGCCAGGATTTGGGTTTGAATGTTCGACCCATTGATGGGAAGCAACGTAGAGCCCTCCATTTGGCTGCTGTTTGGGCGAATAATTTTGGCCAAACTGTTATTGGCATGGCGGCAGAAATTTGCCGTAGCCATGAAGTTGATCCTGATTTACTGAAGCCGCTCTTGGATGAAACCCTTAGCAAAGCCTTGGCCTTACCCGCTAAGGAGGCTCAGACTGGGCCTGCAAGGAGGGGAGACCAAAAAACCCTGCAGGACCACATCGAGCTAATGAAAGAGGACCACTCTGTCCAAGAACTGTATCAGAATTTAAGCCAGTTCATCATCGAGCGTTACGGCAAGGTATAACGCAACCCTGCGTACACCATTCGGCCATTGGTCGGACCCCAAGCAAAGGTCGGATCCACAAAATTGGAATTGGCTACGGTTCTGATAGCAGAGGGGGCCATTTGATTTCCCATGTTTTCCAAACCTAGGTACACATCTAGCCCCTTCCAGGTTTTGCGAATTTGAGCATTCCAAATGGCATAGGCTGGGCTCATAGATAGTTCGTTCCAATAGTTAGCGTTCGGCAATCGTTTTTGGCCATTAAATTGAGCCGTAGCATCAAAGTACCAATTCGTCCGTGTTTCGTAACCCCAAACCATCAATCCACGGTGACGAGACTGAAAAGGGGACTGTTGGAAGCTAAAATTACCGGCTTCATCTCCCAGCCACACCCGATTATCAACCAATCTATAAGCCCATTTAAAGCTCAAGCGTCTGTGTAAATAGCCGGACCATTCAACATGCAATGTCTTTGTATGTCCAGCTTGATCTCCTGATAGCGATTGAATAATTAAGGATTCTGCTTGTTGATCTCGGTCTAAAACGGTTTGGACGATAAACTGAGTCATGAACGCATCAACCGTCCATGTACTTGGGTACCCGAAGGCATTGAAATTCCCCACATAGGAAAGGCCACCGTTGATGGCCTTTTCTTGATCCAATCCATACGGAGTTTGGGCAGACCCAATCATCCGTATTTGCCTTGAGGCTGTCATGAGTGGTAAAAATTCAATCAGGGCCCATGGGCTTCTTCTACCCAGCCCGCCAGAAGCATAAAGCTTATGGTTGGGTTTGGGTTCCCACTTGACATTGAATCGAGGGCTAACGAAAGACCCAAATAAACTATTGCGATCTACGCGTAGACCTAAGACAAAAGATAAATCTCCCTCCTTTACCCATTCAGCGAATAAGGCTGTATTTCGCTCAAGCCTATTAACGCCCACATCATCAGCTGCAGCCGTAGGAGTGGAAGGTGTATTAAACAGATGACTTTGCAAGGTTTCACTGGCTTCATCTAACGAGAACTGAACCCCCGCTTTTACATTGAACGATTCATGAAACATAGGAGATTGGTAAAAGGATTGATATTCAAACCTCTTCTCATCGCCTTCGTATTTTCTTCCTATTAAGGAATTCAACAGGGAAGAATTTTGATGCTGACTGTAGGTCAGAATATTTCCCCAACTGCTACTAGCATCTTCATTCAAGAAGACTCCTATATTGGCATAAGCCTCCCAGCGTTGTTCCTGCGATTCAAATCGGAAATCATGGGGACTCTGCGAAAGATCTCCGCTTTTTAGATCCAAAACACCCGCTTGCTTGCTCTCTTTCCAAGCTGTGAAACCCCACTGACTCTCGAATTTATTCCCGTAGAACTGACTGTAATTGCCCAATAACCAACGATTGGAAAGGGGCATGTCAGAGAATCGGTCTTGGTTACCATCGGTTATTCCCGCTTGCCGAGAGCTATGGGCATAAGTATGATTGAATGTACGAGCCTTAATTTGGGCTTTGGCGACCGCATTAAACTCTTGTCTCATTTGGGAGTTTTGAAAGGCGTTGAGAAACAAACTTGGCCCAAGTGGATCAGCGGCCAAGGCATAGTTCAAAGCTCCCGTTATACCATCGTGGCCTAGAGTAACGGACGATGTGCCTTTATTGATGTGGACATTAGAAACCATAGGGCCAGGAATGGCACTTAACCCATTCAGCAAATTCATTCCCTGAATAAGGGGAATATTGTCACGACTCATGTTGACATATTTCCCCGCCAAACCCAACATTTCTACTTGCTTGATGCCGCTAACGCCATCGGCATTTGAGACCTCAACCGTATTGTTCAGCTCAAAACTTTCAGACAGCGTACAACAGGCTGCTCGCTTAAATTCCCCTTGTGTCAATTGTTCTCCCAAGCGAATTCCTTGGGTATTCCAACGATGGCCCGAAGATTGTTTTCTGATCTCAACCTCTGTAATTTTAGAGGTGTCTGATGGGGTTGATTGGGAATAAAGCAGCGGCGTGTTAAGCGTAAACAGAGCGATTAAAAATCGTCGTGCTCGCATGATCCGTCTCTGTATTGGCAACAACGGGGTAAATTGGCATACACTACATTAGAGGCGGTTACCAATTGAGTATCGTGTCCCACCATGGCTACTAAATTGTGCAATTGATTGATTTGGACCTTAGTAGGGTTGTAAGTCACGATCACTGTTTGCGTTGACGGCGTATAAACAGCTTTATAAATACCCGGTTTATCCAAGGCAGCCTCGATGCGTTCTTTGCACATTCCACAATTGCCTTTCACCACAAATTGAATGGTGGTTTTTGTTGATTTTGGTGTTTGAGCCTCTGCAAGGGCAAACACGAGCAGCAAGGCGATAAGGGCTGAAACTGCTTTCATAATTGAGATTTTTTTCATTTTCTTGAATGTTTTTGGATGTGCCGCTGTACTTCGCTCGCTGCGGCAGCGAACCTTCAAACGATTCAAGATTTATTGATTGATACGCTGAAATAGCGCTCGCCCATCAGGGGAAGGAAATGGTACTTTGTTTACCGGTCTTGGTGTTTCATTCGCCCAGATTATTGAATGGTCAATGAACGATGCACACGGAAACAACCTTTCGGGAGAATAAGATTCCTTTTGAGGAATTCGATCTTTGTATTTGGCCGATAGGCCAAACAAATAAACAGATTCACAACAGGATTTTGGCTGAACAGAAGCTTTCTTGGAACAACAAGATGACTTTTCATGGTGTTCGGTTGAACAAGAAGATTCGCTCCATTGTGGGCCTTGATTGGAGCAGACGTGAACAAAGGCTTGAACGGTACCACTGCTCATTGCAACTAACACCATCAGTATCCAAGCCGAAAGACAACGCCTTTTCATTCCATCAAAAATATCAAAAATAATGCCAATGCAAAACACTCATTGTATACTCGCACTCCATGTTGAAACGCCTTTTCCAACGAAAAACAGAATTCGGTCATTCGGATGCAACAGGTCTGCACAGGGTACTGAAGCTTAAAGACTTGGTGTTTTTTGGAATTGCGGCCATCATAGGCGGTGGAATATTTTCCAGCATAGGCGATGCCTGTGCTTCAGCGGGCCCAGCGGTCATTTGGTTATTTGTCATTTGCGGAGTGGCTTGTGCCCTTGCCGCCCTGTGTTACGCTGAATTCGCCGCACGCATTCCAACCTCAGGCAGTGCGTACACCTATGCCTATGCTTCATTTGGAGAATTGTTTGCCTGGGTCATTGGTTGGGCTTTGATTATGGAATACGCCATTGGCAATATCTATGTATCCTTTGCCTGGTCAGGTTATTTTACCCATATTTTGGATGCCGTCGGTTGGGAAATACCACGGTACTTAATCACTGATTACCGAAGCGCTCTAGAGAGTGTAGAACAAGTCGGGTCGGCCATGGCCGCCAAAGGGATACTCATTGGTCAACTGGCTGACACATCCCAATGGGTCAGTGAGAATATGAACCAAGACCAAGTCACCGCTTGGCACGCTTGGCATCAAGCGCCCGTTCTAGGGAGTATTCGACTGATTGCCGACATCCCTGCTTTTGCTATCAATTTGATCATTACGGCTTTGGTTTACCGTGGAGTCAAAGAATCGAGAAATAGCAGCAACGCTATGGTCATCATCAAATTGGCGGTTGTTTTATTGGTGATTGTAGTCGGTGCTTTTTATGTAGATGCTGAAAATTTCAAGCCCTTTATGCCCACGGGTTTCGGTGGTGTATTGGCCGGCATATCGGCCGTATTCTTCACTTATATCGGTTTCGATGCCATTTCTACCTTAGCAGAAGAGACAGAAAATCCACAGAAGAATTTGCCATTGGGCATGTTTTGGGCTTTGGCCATATGCACGGTGCTGTACATCCTGATTTCATTGGTTCTTACGGGCATGGTGCCCTACACCCAATTAGGAGTAGCCGATCCTTTAGCCTTGGCTTTTTCTTCCAAAGGCATTCGCTGGATGGAATTCTTGGTTTCCATCTCAGCTGTGGTGGCTATGACTAGTGTTTTGCTAGTTTTTCAAATGGGGCAGCCTAGAATTTGGATGTCCATGAGCCGTGATGGATTGTTGCCTAAGGCATTTTCTAACGTACACCCACGGTTTAAGACCCCTTCGTTTTCAACAATAATGACGGGTTTGCTGGTAGGAATACCCATCTTTTTTGTCAATGATTCCTTTGTATTGGACTTTACCAGTATTGGCACCCTGTTCGCCTTTGTCTTGGTTTGCGGCGGCGTATTGCTTCTGCCATCAAGAGAAGTGATGCCCGGCAAATTCCATTTGCCTCATTGGCCTTCCCGATGGATTTTCCCGTTTTTGGTCATACTGACAGTAGGGGGCATGCAAAGCCAATGGCCTGAATTCTTTGACCACTTGAGATTGGCTAGTGATTCTCCTCAGATTTTGAAACATTTATATTGTGCACCTGAATTGCATGATCCCGAAACCAGCTGGCTGTCGCATCAATTGTATTGGTTTGTCTTTTTACCCCTGTTAACAGGCCTCGCTATTTGGAAAAATGCTTCCTTGATACCTTTGTTAGGCCTGGCCTTTTGCAGTTATCTGCTAACGGGGATGGAAGCCTCCAATTGGCAATGGTTTTTCCTTTGGTTTGGCATTGGCTTAGTCGTTTACTTTGCCTACGGATATAGAAAAAGCCACTTACGCCATGTCTAATGAGGAGAAAAACATATCTCAGGTTTTGGACCGAATGTTTGAGCGATATAAGCTCAATAGCAAACTCACCGAAGCGAGATTGATCCAAGAGTGGTCAGAAATAGTAGGTCCATTGATTGCCAAACACACGGACAAGCTTGAACTCAAAGGCAAAACCTTATACATCCATGTATCCAATCCTGTTTTGAAAAACGAGTTGTTTTACCAACGAGAACAAATCATGCAGAATTGCAACAATCACCTGCAAGAACAGGCCATTGAGAAAATTTTCGTAGGACACTAATCCTCCTGATTGTGGGAGAATAGACCTGCTTTCTCAATGCTCGCATTTAACTCAAATCCGACAATGACGGCGAGCACATTGATGTAAATGAGAATCAATAGCGCTATAATGGCCCCAATGGAGCCGTAAATTTTATTGTAACTGTCAAAATTATTGACATAAAAACTGAAGACTAGGCTGGATAAAATGGAAAGGGAAGAGGCCAATATGCTGCCGGCTGAGAAAAACTTCCATCTCCACTGGTGATGAGGCCCAAAGTAATACATACTCGATATGGCTAAAAATATCAAAAAGGCAATCAAGAGGTATTCAAAAATTACTAAGATGAATTCATAAATGAACCCAATTCTCCATTGTTCGGTCACCATGTAACGATGCAATTGATAGCCCCAAGTGATAAAAACCAAAACAACAATGACCATGGAAGAAATCAAAGCCGTCATGAACAATGCTTTGAGACGCAGTTGAAACCAATTCTTCTTCACCACTATGGGCAATCTTCTATTGAAGTTGTTGATCAATATGTGAAATGCATTCGAAGCAAAATATAGGGTCAAGGCAAAACCGAATGATAACAGGCCACGATTCTGTTTCATCAGGACTTCTTGAATGGTTCCCGATACCTCTTTGAACGATTTATCGGGTAAAATGCGTGAAAGCTCTTGTACGAATTGGGTTTTTAAATCGTCAAACGGCAAGTAGGCAATCAAAGTCAGCATAAAAATCAAGGCTGGGAATAGAGCCAAGAAAAAGTTGAAACTCAGAGCCGAGGCCCGCATGTTCAAATTTTCCGTGAAAAGCGATCGCAAGAAATAACGCCCTACATCGTACAAACTGTGTCCTTCGAATCCTTTGAAAGTCTTTGATTTCAAATAGGATAGAAAGGGATGGTCCGTTCGTACGGCCTGGACCTTTTCCAATACAGGAATGGCCTGGTCTTCTGAAGTGTCAGATTGATGATGCTGTTTATATGAGCGATAATTTCTCGCCATTAAGCTTCAGATACAAACAATGGCTTTAGTGAATCGGGTATTCGCATGGGTCTCATGGTATCCCGTTTTACAAAAAACAATTCTGTCATGCCGGTGCAGCATAGAACTCCATCTTGATTAACCACACGATACTCGAATTGGCAACGAACACCTACTTCGCCAATCAATTTCACATTAATGTTCAACACATCATCGTAGCGAGCGGCTTTTATAAAATCGTGGTGCATGCTTCGAAGGGGCATAATAACACCCTCGTCTTCCAACTGTTTGTAATTGACGCCTAAAGACCGTAGGTATTCGGTTCGGGCTTCTTCGAAATACAAGGCGTAGTTAGAATGGTGAACGAATCCCATTCTATCGCATTCAGCGTATCTTACTCGTATAGGGTGTGTAAAGGACATCAATATCTCAAAATAAAAGCTTCTGCCGATTGTTCTGGACGGGAAAATAAGCACAATGACCAGAATAAGTCCACGCTTATGTTGTAGTGTCCTTTGTGCTGCATCCAGCGAGACCAATTGCGGGTTTTTTCGTTGGCTTGAACATTGTAGATCCAAACACTATGAGCCGGCTGTTCCATGCTGTCCCATCTTTCAAACCACTGCGTTTGGTCTTGTTCCACTAACCAAAGGGCATCTATGAGCACCAAATCCAATCCCCGCCATTCAAACCCATCGTCTAACTGCTGGTGCACGATCCAAGATTCGGAAGCTGAACCTACAAGTTCCATGGTCTTCTCCAAATATGGAAGCCAAGCAGGACTCTCCAAATACGCATGAACGCAAGGTTGCACATCAGTCGGTAACTCCAAGGCATAGGCCGGAAAAATTCCCGCACCAGCGCCATAGACTACCAATCGCTCAGGTTTGAACTGAAGAATGTGACGCTGCAATAACTGACCGTATTTGGCTACGGGCTCATGTTTTTGTACCCAATTGTTCAACGATACGATTGAACCACTAGGAGAGTTGGAACTTTTCAAGGCCCAAGACCTAGCCAGTTCTACCCGGTGATTGGGAAGACGCTTTTTGTCGTACAAAACCTTTTCAGCCCATTGGTATACAAAGGGGGAATGGGTTCCGTGTAGCGAGTTGGATTTGATTAAATACAACCCGTAGTCTATCCAAGTATAGAGTTTATGAAGCATGTTGGGAGCGGGCCTGCTTCAACATATCGGCCTCTTCCTTAAGCTTGCTCAACTGCGATTGAAGCTGAGAAATTTTATCGTCAAACTGCTTTAAAACGGCATCGGCATTTTTCGATAAAGCAAAGAAATTCTTATTGTTTTCAATGGTCAATATTTCTTCTTTTACCTTAGAAATTCGATCGCGAATCTTGCGTTCTTCCATGTTCATGGTACTAGCGGCGTTGGGGCCTTTAGCCATGCGGTCAATCGAAGTCTTGTATTGATTGCGTCTATTTTGCTGTGCTTCCTCGCGATAGCGGCCGAATAACTCATCACACAAGGCTCTGTATTTGTTGTTCAAGCTGTGAAATTTTTTGCCCGAAACAAATCCCGAATCGTTCCATTCCTTTTGGAGCTTTTTCAACTCGGCAAACATGGCTTGATTGTCTGAGGTTTCACGCAAGGCCTCAAGTTTAACCAAAACGGCTTCTTTAAGCTCAACGGCTCCAGATTCTTGCTCTTTGCGTTCAGACATCCAAACTTTTCTACGGCTATAGAAATTATCAAAGGCGGCACGAAAACGGCTCCAAATACCCTCATTGTGCTCCTCAGGAACTGGGCCAATGGCTTTCCATTTTTCTTGGAGTGCTTGCAGTAAATCGGCCGTTTTCTGAAAATCAGTACTGTCTTGTAAGGATTCAGCCTCCACACACAGTTTCAGCTTCGCAATTAGATTTTCCTCTCGCACAGAATCCAATTGCTTGAAGAATTGCTTTCTTTCGGTGTAAAAACCATTCCTTGCGGTCTGAAAACGCTTCCAAATCTCTTCGTTGTGCTCAGCGGGAACGGGACCAATGGTTTTCCATGTTTCCATCAATTCATCCAACTGTTTTGAAACCTGAGACCATTCACGTGGACTGGATGGGAGGGCTGTCATAGCTGTTTCTGCCTTTTCTACGAGCAACATTTTTTGCTGGTAGTTAGACATGCGTTCAGCATCGATCTCGGCTTGTTGAGCCTTTTTCACCTGAATGATCGCATCAGAAGCCAATTTGAAACGATTCCAGATTTCTTCTGAAATTTCCTTTCGAACAGGGCCTGTATTTTTCCATTCTTCGTGAATTTTATTCAAACCCACCATGGCTTTACGAACGCTAGTTTCCTCTTTGAGTGCCTCCGTGCGCTTAATCAGGTCAATTTTTACCTCCAGGTTTTTTTCTCGGTCTAAATCTTTCAGTTCCATGAACATGGAAAGATTGTCATAAAAGCGATCGACGGCCACTTTGTAAGCCGAGTATAACTCTTCTTGGTGTTCCTGAGGGATGTGCCTAATTTCCTTCCAATTGCGCATCAATTCGCGCATTTCACCCAAAGAAGATTCAGTCTCTTCCGCTTCAGACAAAGCTTGAATATTGGCCAAAATAACTTGCTTTTGCTTCAAGTTTTCTAGACGTTCGGCTAAGGCTTGTTTGCGCTGCTCCTCTCGTTTGGCTTTGAAGGCTTCAACGGCTTCTTGCAAACGATTTTTTAAAGGATCATGTGGGGGAACAAAATCGCGAACCTCTTTACCTGACTCAACCCATTCTTTTATTTGCTGAGGACGTTCGCGATCCAAGCATTGGTCAAAAGCAGAAAGCAGTGCATCAAAAATGGCCTGACTATCTTCTTCAAGAGGGGTATTGATCATGTTTTCAGCAAAAACCAACAAGGCCTCTTTGTCCATTTTATGGAATGTGTGGCGCACGGTTTGTGGATCAGCCTGCAATAAAGATTCGGCGATTTGCAATTCACTGCTGTAACTTTCAGCGTGTTGGGTCATGATAATAAGGTATAGAAATTAGTGGTTTGTTGATGTTGAAAGAAGGCTGTAAAGAGCCAACCATTTAAGCGAAAGACCCCGCTATTTAACAGGGTCGTTGGCTGACATTCGATGCATTTACAATCACAAATTGGCATTAAAATCGACAGGGATTTAACCGAATGATGGAGATAAAAAAAGGAGTGCGTCAGAATTCGTAGATGGTGCAGGACCTTTAATTCAGATCACCGAGAAGTCCTTTCAAATGCTGGATATACATATCAGCATTTTGAACTTCTTGACCCATTTCTTGAGAAAGGGGATAGTCTTGTTTCAATGTTTCCCAGCAGCGAAGGGCTTCTTTATAATCCTTGTTCAAGGTATAATGCTGAGCAGCCTTCACGTAATTTCTGGCCGTAAACTCATTGTCTCCTAACTTAGCGGCACGCTCATACATGGAAGCGGCCTTGCCATAATCATTCAACTCAGAGTAGCAAGCCGCTTGGGCAGAGATAACCTGAGGAGCCAAAATAGCATCACCCGCATTAGCCATCTCCAAATAATTCAAGGCTTTTTGGAATTCGCCAGTGTGCAAATAGGTCAATCCCGCCATCAAAGCGGCTTCGCTACCTTTTTGAGTTCCACTGTATGAATCAGCAATAGAAGGAGCCGATTCAATTTTCAAGGCTTTGTTACCATTCAGCACCATAGTGGTTGAATCGTTCATGAAGTAATATTCCAATTTAGCGAGCTTTTCGGCCGCTTGGCTTTCTTGTTGTGGCATATGAACACCATACCAATAGTAGGATCCACCTACAATGACAACCAATGAGCCGGCTACAATTTGCACGGACTTCTTATTGGTGGAATAAAAATCAGTCAGTCTCTGACGAAGGTTCTCGGTGATTTGTTTGAAATCCATGAGTATACTAAAACGGGGGGGCGAATATAATGATGTTTATTGGATGCTGAATCAGTCCTGAATGAAGGGGTAATTATCTTCTACGTAGACGTCTTTGTACAATTCAGAAGCATCAGGATATGGAGAGTTTTCAGCAAATTCAACACTAGCGTTAACTTCAGCGATAATGGCTTCTTCCATAGCCTCTAATTCAGCTTCTGTAGCATATTTCTTTTTCAAGATGCTGGCTTTCGTCGTCTCAATGGGGTCCTTTTCCTTGTACGCTTCCAACTCATCTTTGGTTCTGTATTTGGCAGGATCACTCATAGAATGACCGCGATAGCGATAGGTTTTGATCTCCAAAAGGGTAGGACCCTCACCTTTACGCGCTCTTTCAGCCGCTTCGGCTATCGCTTCATGAACTGTCTCACACTTCATTCCATCAACCTGGAAACTAGGCATATCATAAGCCGCTCCAATTTTGTAAATGTCCAAAACATTGGTGGTGCGAGCTACGCTAGTTCCCATTGCATATTCATTGTTCTCACAAATGAAGATGGCGGGCAACTTCCACAACATAGCCATGTTGAATGCTTCGTGCAAGGCACCCTGACGAACGGCTCCGTCTCCGAAAAAGGTCAAACTTACATTGGAAGTTCCCTGGTATTGTTCAGCCAAAGCCATACCTGCGCCCAAGGGAATTTGCGCTCCGACAATGCCATGCCCGCCAAAGAAATTTTTCTCTTTGCTGAACATGTGCATGCTACCACCTTTACCACCAGAGCATCCGGTGGCTTTTCCATATAATTCAGCCATAACGCTGTCAGCCGACATTCCCATAGCCAAAGCATGGGCATGGTCACGGTATGCCGTGATCACTTTGTCGTCAGGTGTAATGGCGGTCATCATTCCAGCCACAATGGCTTCTTGACCGATGTATAGGTGGCAAAAGCCTTTGATTTTTTGCTGACCGTACAATTGAGCCGATTTTTCTTCAAATCGACGAACCAGCATCATAGTCTTATACCAATTCAGGTATTGTTCTTTGGTGAATTTCATGAAAGTGCCAAAAAAGTCGCGGCAAAGATAGCCCAAAAGGCTAAATCTTATCTTCTATGTTGCGGACCTGCTCACGTATCAAACTCATTTCCCTTTGAATGATACGCAAAGCGGGTCCCACTTCGTCTTGATTTGAGACTTTGGGCTCCTCAAATTTGGGGTTGATATAATTGACGAATTTCCAAATTTCTAAAACATCCTGAACCTTGACATTGTAAGGTTGATACATCGTATTGGTGCTGCAAAGCAAGAGACTGCCGTCTTCTTCAATGCGATTATAAACAACCTTAAAGACAATCCCTTCTTCAGCGGTAACCACGATATACGGTTGACCATTTTTTATATGGTTCCAATCTTGTAAATACTCTCCAGTGACGAAGGCTCCATCCAGCACAGGGGGCATGCTATCTCCTGAAATAGGGAAGGTGCGGTATTTGCGATTTTGATTCAAAAATGGAAGCTTGAAGGCGGGTAAAACTCGAATGAAATCAGGGTCGGCATAACCCGTAGTATAACCTGCTTTGGCTTTAACTGGGACTAATTCCACGTTCTCTTCATCTTCAGAATCAACGGTTGTAGCCAAAACTCGCAATCGAGTACCCTTGACATCCAAATCAAACCCTTTTTCCAGTTGGGAAAGTTGACTTTCGGCCACTGACTCAAGGTCCAATCGAATCAATTTATCGATGTTAACTTGGTAAAAATCACTCAAACGAATCAAGACTTGTATACCTGGTTCGGCCACACCGTTTTCATAACTGTTGTAGGCTGAACGTGTTATTCCCAAATTTTGAGCAACATCTTCTTGGCTGCGTTTGCGCCGCTTTCTCAGTAGTTTTAGATTGGTCGTTAGGTACATGACAAGATTCTTAACAGGTGATTGGTTGTAAATTTAGCAAGATTTGTTTGGCTTCCAAATACAAATGCATAAAACTGTACGATTCTTACCTTTGTTTCATGAAGCATTGGTTGATTAAATCAGAACCATTTAAATACAGTTGGACTCAATTTGAAAAGGATGGGTCCACCTTTTGGGATGGGGTGCGCAATTACCAAGCTCGCAACAATCTCAGAGACATGCAAGTAGGTGATCTGTGTTTGTTCTACCACAGCAACGAAGGAAAGGAAGTGGTAGGAATAGCCAAAGTCATTCGCAGTCATTATCAAGACCCCACGACCGAAGATGAGCAATGGGTTTGTGTAGATGTAGAACCCTTCGAGGCATTAAAAAGGCCCATTTCCTTGGCTGAAATGAAGTCAGATTCCCGCTTATCACAAATGGCTTTGATCAAACAATCCCGATTGTCGGTTTGCCCTGTCAGCAGAGCCGAATTTGATGCTATATTGCAACTGGCAAATGAAGTCGCCTAAACTACTGCTCGAGAACAAGCGTATAGACCTTATAATCAAGAGGTTTGCTGCTCAATTGTTCGAACAGGGTTGCGACCCAAATACCTTTGCCATCGTCGGATTGCAACCAAGAGGCGTCCAATTGGCCCGCAGAGTTTTCCAGGAACTCATTCAATTGAATGATCAATTTCACCTGTTCGGCGAGTTGGACCACACCTTGTATCGCGACGATATTGGTCGAGGAGAAATCCATCTTCCCAAGCCATCAAACATTCCGTTTTCCACTGAAGGCAAGCGCATTTTATTGATTGACGATGTGCTATACACCGGAAGAAGTGTTCGTTCTGCCATCGACGGATTGATGCATTACGGTCGACCAGCTCAAGTGGAGCTGATGGTGCTCATCGATCGCCGAATGGAACGAGAACTGCCTATATCACCTCAATATTGGGGATTGGTAGTCGATTCTAAGAGTACGGGAGAATACGTTAAAGTAGAATGGTCTGACCAAGAACAAATGGTTTGGCTTTTGGATGAAAAAAGATGAGCACGCGGGAACATTTGAATCATTTGCTGGGGATTAAAGGCTTAAATGAAGGCCAAATTCAAACCATTTTTGAGACAGCTGACACCTTCAAGGATCTACTGAACAGCCAAGTCAAGAAAACACCCGCTTTGCGCGATGTAACCATTGCCAATTTGTTTTTTGAGAATTCAACGCGAACTCGCGTGTCGTTTGAGTTAGCCGAAAAGCGACTGGGAGCCGATGTAGTCAATTTTTCTTCCTCTAGTTCCAGCGTTAAAAAGGGAGAAACCCTCATCGACACTGTCAATAACATTCTTAGCATGAAGGTAGACATGGTGGTTATGCGCCACCCTGCACCTGGTGCCTGTCAATTTTTGGCCCGGCACGTAAATGCCCAAATTGTCAATGCGGGAGATGGAACGCACGAGCATCCGACGCAAGCCTTGTTAGATGCCTTTTCCATTCGTGAAAAATTCGGTGATGTAGCGGGGAAGAAGATTGTCATTGTCGGTGATATACTGCACTCTCGAGTGGCCATAAGCAATATTCAATGTTTACAGCTTTTGGGTGCCGAAGTAATGGTTTGCGGTCCGGCCACTTTGATTCCTAGAAACATTCACACATTGGGAGTTCGCGTAAGTCACGACCTCATGGAAGCCCTTGAATGGTGCGACGTGGCGAATATGCTTCGCATTCAATTGGAACGCCAAGATCAGCGATTCTTTCCATCATTGCGCGAATACTCCTCTCTTTACGGATTAACTTACAAGAAGTTATCATCCCTTTCTAAAGAGATTACCATTATGCACCCAGGCCCCATAAATCGAGGGGTTGAAATAAGTTCAGATGTGGCAGACAGTCACTCCAGCATCATTTTGCAGCAAGTGGAAAATGGGGTAGCCATTCGCATGGCTGTTCTATTTCTACTGGCTCAACACAAATTGTAATGAATCCAATTTTGGTGGAGATTTGGCGCGGTCCTATGGTGGAAAGTTTTCACCGAGGCGCCATTGTCATTGTAGGAGAACAAGGACAAACCCTTTGGTCAATGGGCAATCCTGAACAGTGGGCCTATCCAAGGTCGGCCATGAAGTACTTCCAGCATTTGCCATTTTTGCAATCTGGAGATTTTGATCGCCTGCATTGGGGCTCTCAAGAATTGGCCATTTTGTGTGCATCGCACAATGGAGAAGCCATGCATACAGCCTTGGTTTCCCGTATGCTAGAACAATTGAATCTAACGGCTGCACATTTGGGCTGTGGACCACAAGCTCCAACCTTGAGAACAGACCATGAAGCTTTGATTATAAGCGGGCAAAAACCTTCCTGTCTTCACAACAACTGTTCAGGAAAACATACTGGATTTCTCGCCGCTAGTCAGTTTCTAAATTACAGCTTGGAAGACTACCTCAAGCCTGATCATGCCCTTCAATTGAGCATTCGAAAAATGATTTCCCTTTTTTACGAAATGGCCGAAGAAGATTTGAAAATAGGGGTAGATGGTTGCAGTGCTCCTATTTATGGAATGCCCTTGCGAAATCAAGCTTTGGCCTATTTGAATTTGATTTTACCTGATCGCGTAACCGATGACCGTTCTTTGCATAAAGCCTGCGCTCGAGTAGTTGAGGCGGTCGCCCAATACCCTGATTTGATTGCAGGAAGCAAACGTTACTGCAGCGACCTTATTCGCATCACAAAGGGAAGAATCATTGGTAAAACAGGAGCAGATGGCATCTATTCAATTGCCATACCCTCAGAAAAAATCGCCCTTGTAATCAAGATTGACGATGGCAAAATGGGTCCTCAATACCAAGTAGCCCATCAATTGTTGTCTGAACTCAATCTGTTGACTGCACAAGAGAAACAAGAATTAGAAGCCTATTCTCGGCAACCCATTTTGAATTTTGCGGGAAATACCGTTGGCTATAGCCAATCGGTGACCCTAAATTGCTCCTTTTAAGGAGCCATGCAGAGAAAACTACTCATTCTATTTTCACTTGCCGCGTTCGGGTTGAAAGCTCAATACCGATTGTACGAACCCAATAGTTTGCCCATCAGGTATATGGCCATGAATGACTTGCGCCAATTGGATGCCTTCAATTTTTATCTGCGGGATCATGAATCAGCTTGGAAATGGATGGGATCAGAAAATGGCCACTATTTCAACCAAGACCATCCAGAACATTCTGATTTAGGCGATGGGGCCTGGAAAAAATTCCCAAAATCTTCCATTTATAAAAACGGAGCTTGGTTTTGGTCTTGGGCCTCAGATTCGAGAAAGCCCAAAAGTTTTTTTGTCATCAATCCAATTCTGGATTTGAATTCTTCCCCTCCAGCGCCAGACGGCGAACTGCGTTGGGTAAATAGCAATACACGCGGTGCCGAAGTTTTCGGAACCATTGAGAATAAAATAGGATTTTATTCCAGTATCGCTGACAATTTGAACCGATTTCCCGCATATATCAACCGCTACATCGATACATTTGGTGTAACTCCCGGGGCCACATGGTGGGCCAAATACCAGGGTGGACCAACCAATTACTGGGCGTACCGAGGATATTTCAACGCACCTTTGATTGGCGAGGCCAGTTCTAACCATGTGATGCTTACCGCCGGCCATGATAAACAGAAAATCGGCATAGGACAACGCTCTCTGTTTTTGGATGACTTTGCACCGCCCTCGGCCTTTATGCGTCTGAACACAAAATTGGGTCCCTTTCGCTATCAAAACCTCTGGAAGAAATTAACGGTCTTTGGCGATGGATTTAGCGGCAGCAGTGTACTTGACTCAAAATACCTCATTCACCATCGAGGCGAATTGCACATAGACCGATGGGACTTTGATTTGGGTTTCAATGAAATGATTGTAGCCCATAGACCTGGAGGAGGCATGGATGTAGATTATTTGAATCCCATCATTTTCTACC
>JBJOHK010000106.1:0-14169 GCA_046047755.1 Bacteroidota bacterium
TTGTTACGACTTAACCCCAATCATCTCCCCTACCTTAGGCCTAGGCTAGCTAAGACGTCAGGTATTGGCGACTCTCATGGTTTGACGGGCGGTGTGTACAAGACCCGGGAACGTATTCACGGTAATGTGCTGACTCACCGTTACTAGCGATTCCAGCTTCATGCAGGCGGGTTTCAGCCTGCAATCCGAACTGAGACCGGCTTTGATGGGATTAGCTCCGCCTCGCGGCTTGGCAACCCATTGTACCGGCCATTGTAGCGTGTGTGTAGCCCTGGACATAAAGGTCATGCTGACTTGACGTCATCCCCACCTTCCTCCGGTTTTATACCGGCAGTCCCGCATGACACATATAACATACGGTAAGGGTTGCGCTCGTTACCGGACTTAACCGGACACCTCACGGCACGAGCTGACGACAGCCATGCAGCACCTTGCCAAATGCTCCGAAGAGACTCCTGCTTTCACAAGATAACATCTGACATTTAAGCCCAGGTAAGGTTCCTCGCGTATCATCGAATTAAACCACATGCTCCTCCGCTTGTGCGGGCCCCCGTCAATTCCTTTGAGTTTCAACCTTGCGGTCGTACTTCCCAGGTGGATTACTTAACGCTTTCGCTTAGCCGCTGACAGTGTATCGCCAACAGCGAGTAATCAACGTTTAGGGCGTGGACTACCAGGGTATCTAATCCTGTTTGCTCCCCACGCTTTCGTGCCTCAGCGTCAATGATGGCTTAGCAGACTGCCTTCGCAATCGGTGTTCTATAACATATCTAAGCATTTCACCGCTACATGTTATATTCCATCTACCTCAACCATATTCAAGACCTTCAGTTTCAATGGCAGTTCCGCAGTTGAGCTGCGGGATTTCACCACTGACTTAAAGGTCCGCCTACGCACCCTTTAAACCCAGTAAATCCGGACAACGCTTGGATCCTTCGTCTTACCGCGGCTGCTGGCACGAAGTTAGCCGATCCTTATTCATATAGTACCGTCAGCCTCGGACGCATCCAAGGGTTTCTTCCTATATAAAAGCAGTTTACAACCCAGAGGGCTGTCATCCTGCACGCGGCATGGCTGGGTCAGACTTTCGTCCATTGCCCAATATTCCCTACTGCTGCCTCCCGTAGGAGTCTGGTCCGTGTCTCAGTACCAGTGTGGGGGATCATCCTCTCAGACCCCCTATGCATCGTAGCCTTGGTGAGCCATTACCTCACCAACTAGCTAATGCAACGCATGCCCATCCTTAACCGTCGGAACTTTAAATGCTCTGTGATGCCACAGTGCAGTGTTATGGGGAATTAATTCAGATTTCTCTGAGCTATGCCCCAGTTAAGGGTAGGTTGCATACGTGTTACGCACCCGTGCGCCGGTTTCATTTCAGACGAATCCGAAAATCTCCCTCGACTTGCATGTATTAGGCCTGCCGCTAGCGTTCATCCTGAGCCAGGATCAAACTCTCCATAGTAAAAGATTTGATCTCCAGCTTTTCCCAAAGTAATTACACTTTGGAGGCTCGCTTTTCCTTACTCTTCAATCTTTCAAAGAACTCTATAAACATGGCCCGAAGGCTGGTTTATGGCTTGTTTTGTTCCGTTCAGTCTCCCGAAACGGGCTGCAAAGGTATGAAGTATTTTTCTTAAAAGTCAAGAAAAGTTTTTCTTTTTTTCTTCGCAACAACATTCAACAGAACGGGGTTGCAAAGGTAGAGAAAAATCTTCATTCAAAAATCGAAATTTTCATTTCTTTTTTTTGCCTTCAGCATGTCTCAGAACGGGGCTGCAAAATTAATCAGCTTTTTCGATTTTCAAAAGACTTTAAAAAATATTTTTTCGGCCTTCGAATCAGCGTGAACACTTTGTCAGAACGGGAGTGCAAAAGTAGTACAGACTTTGACCAAAACAACACCTGGCTGAAAAGAATTTTCTAGAAATTCACAAACCAATAGCCATTCAATCAGTTACCACTTGATTTTTTTTTCAGCGATAAGCAAAGATGCGTCTCCATAGCTGAGAAAACGGTAGTCTTGGCTGATTGCATGCGCGTATACATCTTGCCAACTTCGACCAATAAATGCGGAAATCAATACCAATAAGGTGGACTTCGGTTGGTGAAAATTGGTCAAAAGACGATCAGCTATTCGAAACCTGAACCCAGGCACAATGAAAATTTGGGTTTCCCCTTGCAGCACTCCCCCTCTTTTTTCGCATTCATGGGCCAAAAATTCAAGCGCTTCTCTCATACTCCATTCCAATTCCCATTCTTTGTAGGGATCATCGCTGGCCACGAGACAGGAAGAATCTGGATCTAATTTCAAGCGAAGGGCTAAATAATACAAACTTTCCAATACCCTGAGTGAGGTAGTACCCAAGGCAATTACTCCCCTACCCCTTTTCAATAACCCATTTATAAGGTCGGTGCTTATGACAAAACGTTCGGAGTGCATTTCATGATCCGAGATTCGCTCGGCCGAAACAGGCTTAAAGGTTCCGGCTCCCACATGCAAAGTGAGTTCCAATTCGCTCATGCCGCCGTTCAACAGTTTAGAACGTAATTCCGGAGTAAAGTGCAGGGAAGCGGTGGGAGCCGCAACGGCCCCTTTGTGCTTGGCAAACAACGTTTGATAATCACTAGTGTCGGAAACCGATACTTCTCTTTGTATATAGGGTGGCAAGGGGACCTTCCCAAAAACCTCCAAAGCTTCTGGTACGCTAGGAAGATTTGTTCTCAGCTCTACCCTATTGGCCTCTCGATTTTGCCAGACCACTTCGATCCAATCTCCGCTCTGGCTCGTTTGCCGCAAACGGGCTTCTGGTTTAAATCGTTTCCGGTTGCCGACCAAAGCCTCCCAAAGGCTCCAATCTTCACTTATGGATTTCACCAAGAAAACTTGAATTAGAGCGCCGTTTTCGGTGTGAAACCATAATCGAGCCGGAATCACTTGGGTGTTGTTGGCTACCCAACAGTCACCCTCTTGTACGAATTCATTCAAGTCTCTGACGTAAGAATCGACAATCTTGCCGTCGTCGTACACTAGCAACCGGGCCGAGTCGCGCGGTTGAGCCGGGAATAGGGCTATTCGAGAATCAGGCAGCGGGTAATTAAAATCAGCTATATGCAGATCAGGAATCGAAGTTTTCATGAACGCATTAAGTATTCGGCCATCTGTTGAAGCGCCAAAGCACGATGGCTCAATGTATTCTTAATGTCAGGACCCAGTTGGGCAAACGTTTCCGAATACGATTCAGGAATAAACAATGGATCGTAGCCAAAACCCTTATCTCCAGACAATTCATTTCCAATCTGGCCGAATACTTGTCCTTCAAAATGAGGATTTTCAGGGGCAAGACCAACGGTAGCAATGCTGCAATGGAAATGAGCGGCTCGATTGGTGGAGCTTTTCAATTCTCGCAACAATTTAGCGTTATTATCAGAGTGATTACAGGGTTCTCCAGCGTAACGTGCGCTAAAAACACCTGGTGCTCCATTCAACGCATCTACACAAAGACCTGAATCATCGGCAAAACAGGGCAATCCCGAAAGCGCTGAATAGGCTTCTGCCTTTATTCGGGCGTTTTCCAAAAAGGTCTTTCCATTTTCTTCGACTTCAACGTCTATACCTAGTTCTTGCAACGAACAGATTTCGGCAAATGGTGCCAAAATCAGTTTGGCCTCTTCTAGCTTATGTCGGTTGTTGGTGGCGAAGAGCCATCGGTGTTTAGCCATGGTATTATTTGAGGCGAACGGTTCGCTGCTCTATTCGCTTTTCGTAATCCACCCCTTGAAAAATTCGGTGAACGTAAATGCCTGGAACTTGGATTTCGTTCGGATGCAACTCTCCAGGCTCTAGCAATTCTTCCACCTCAGCGATAGTAATCTTACCGGCCATAGCCATCATAGGGTTGAAATTTCGAGCCGTATCTTTAAATACCAGGTTGCCATGCTTATCTCCTTTCCATGCTTTGACTATAGCAAAATCTGCATCAAAAGCATGTTCCATCAAATAGGTTTTACCGCCAAAGACCCGGGTCTCCTTCCCTTCGGCTACCTCCGTACCTACTCCGGCAGGGGTATAGAAGGCAGGAATGCCCGCTCCTGCAGCACGGCATCGTTCGGCCAATGTTCCCTGAGGAATCAATTCCACCTCCAATTCACCGCTCAGCAACTGTCGTTCGAATTCGGCATTTTCACCAACATAGGAACTGACCATTTTGCGCACTTGGCGCTGTTGAAGCATGAGTCCAATTCCAAAATCGTCCACTCCCGCATTATTGGAAATGCAAGTGAGTTGGTTTACGCCTGAGGCAACCAGTGCGCGAATGGAGTTCTCCGGAATTCCACACAGTCCAAAACCACCCAGCATCAAAGTCATACCCGATTCAATGCCTTGAATAGCCTGCTCAGCATTATTGTATACCTTATTCATTCGTTTCAGATTCTAATACGGCTGACAATCCACAATCTTGCAATGCCTCGCAAATGGGCTTCAGCGATTCAAAAGCTCCGTTTTTAACGGCATACTTCCCTTTCAAGTGCACAAACCAAGCGCACTGTTCGGCTTGCATCGCTGAATGGTGGCAATATTTCACCAAACACTCAATGACCCATTCAAAGGTATTGACGTCATCGTTGTACAAAACCAGAGACCAACCCAATGCCGTTTCCAGCAATTGATCCAATTCTGGGGCTAATTCAGTGGAATGATTCATGATTCTTCGCTGCGGTGTTTGGGTAAAAACTTCATCTTGCTTTCGGTTCCAGCTCTCAGTCGCTGCATGTTTTTTCGGTGCATGAAAATCACCACAAGGGCGATACCCCAAGCAAAAGCGTCCAACACTCCGAAATCATAGCTCAAATATAAACGAAACCAAAACGGCAAACTTGCCGCTGCCAGCATGGAACCCAATGAGACATAGCGCCAAATTATAGCCGCCAAAACAAAAACACCTAAGGCAGATGCCGCTACGGCCAGGTCCAGAGCAATCAACAATCCGAATACAGTGGCCACCCCTTTTCCACCCTTGAATCGGGCAAACACGGGAAACAAATGGCCCAAAATCGCCATGGCACCCAACAATAAGGTCAAATGGATCCAAGCGCTGGAGACATAATCCAATCCAGCATCGTATTTCGACAACAGCAAACGAGCTGATGCCGCCGCGGCATAGCCCTTGCTAACATCTAAGGCCAACACTATGCTACCGGGTCTATTGCCTAAGGTGCGAAATACGTTGGTAGCTCCAGCATTTCCGCTGCCATGCTGGCGAACATCGACGCCGTGAAATGTTTTGCCCCACCAAATGGCGAATGGCAAGGAGCCCAGCAAATAGGCCCACAAACAAAGCAGAAGCAAGGTCTGAATATGCGATTGGATGAAATCCCAAGTCATAAATCAAGTGCAAAAATAGGGAAAACAAAAAGGGCCCACTGCGGGGCCCTTCTGAATAATTTGTGAGTACTGAGTTATGCGTAGGGGAACAGGTGTCCTCCATAGATGGCATTCTCGCCCAATTCTTCTTCGATGCGAAGCAACTGGTTGTATTTGGCCATGCGATCACTGCGAGAAGCTGATCCCGTTTTGATTTGCCCTGAATTCATAGCTACGGCCAAATCAGCGATGGTAGCATCTTCGGTTTCTCCACTTCGGTGACTCATGACATTGGTGTAGCGATTGCGCGTAGCCAACTGTATGGCATTTAAGGTTTCAGAAAGGGTACCAATTTGGTTCACTTTGATCAAAATGGAATTGGCAATTCCTTCGTTAATTCCTCGCTGCAATCGATTTACGTTGGTTACAAACAAATCGTCACCCACCAACTGAATGCGAGAACCCAATTTATCAGTCATGCGTTTCCAAGCAGCCCAATCGTCTTCGGCACATCCATCTTCGATGCTAACAATGGGATATTTATTGCACCAAGTTTCCCAATAGTCAACCAACTCTTCACCGGTCATGGACTTGTTGTCTGACTTATGGAAGGTATACAAGCCTGTTTCGGGATTGTACATTTCACTGCTTGCCGCATCCATCGCAATGAATACATCATGACCAGGCTTGTAACCGGCTTTTTCTATGGCTTTCAACACCACTTCGATGGCCTCTTCATTGCTCTGAATATTGGGAGCAAAACCACCCTCGTCTCCCACGTTGGTGCTGTATCCGCCGGCCTTCAAAACAGATTTCAAATGGTGGAAAATCTCAACACCCATGCGCAAGCCGTGACTAAAGGTTTCAGCCTTAACCGGCATAACCATGAATTCTTGGAAGTCAATTTTGTTATCAGCGTGTGCCCCGCCATTGAGAATGTTCATCATCGGCACAGGAAGCGTATTGGCATTCACCCCACCGATGTATCGATACAATGGCATGCCCAATTCATCAGCAGCAGCCTTGGCGCAAGCCATACTTACCGCCAAAATAGCATTAGCACCTAAACGGCCTTTGTTTTCAGATCCGTCCAAGTCCAACATGGACTGATCCAATTCATTCTGCGCAAACACTTCCATTCCTTCCAAAGCTTCAGAAATCTGGTTGTTCACGTGGTCAACAGCATTCTGTACACCCTTGCCCAAATACACGGAATTATCTCCGTCGCGAAGTTCAACGGCTTCATGAATACCCGTGCTCGCTCCAGACGGAACAGCTGCGCGTCCAAAACCACCATCTTCGGTATACACTTCAGCTTCTACGGTTGGATTGCCCCGAGAATCCAAAATTTGACGGGCCTGAATATGGGTTATTTCGCTCATTTTTTATGTTCAGTAATAGATGCTACAAATTGATCAAACAAATACCAAGAATCATGGGGACCTGGTGATGCTTCGGGGTGGTGTTGCACCGAAAAAGCGGGAATGTCTTTGCGGGCTATACCCTCAACCGTGTTGTCATTCAAGTTGATGTGGGTAAGCGCTATGGTTTCCGACAAAGACTCATTGTATTCTACCGCGAATCCATGGTTTTGGCTAGTTATTTCACTTCGACCGGTTACCAGGTTTTTCACAGGGTGATTGCAACCGCGGTGGCCGTGGTGCATTTTATACGTTTTCAAACCCGAAGCCAAACTCAGCAACTGATGCCCCAGACATATGCCAAAAGTGGGTATACCGGCTTTTAACAACTCCGTGATGCAGTCAATCGCATAATGCATGGAAGCAGGATCGCCAGGACCATTTGAGATCATAATGCCGTCTGGGTTCCAAGCCAATATATCAGCCGCCTTTGTTTTAGCGGGAAATACTCCCAAATGACAATCGCGCTCTTCCAAGCAACGCATGATATTTTTCTTGGTTCCGAAATCCAACAGGGCTACTCTATGTTGGGCTTCAGCGGGGCCTGATTCAAAGAATGTATCCGTACTGACAACAGAGGCCAACTCCAAGCCAGACATATCGGGAACGGCTCCAAGCTGACGCAACAAATCTTCAATGTCATCGGTTTCACTGCTGATGATGGCATTTTTGGCACCGGTCTCTCTTAGATGACGAACCAATTGACGGGTATCAATGTCGGAAATGCCTACCACCTGATTTTCGGTGAAGTAGTCATCCAAACTGCGGTCACCCATGGCTCGGCTGTAAGTGTGAGAATACTTCTTGCAGACCAATCCAGCAATCATGATTCGGTCACTCTCGACCTCATCATCTTTGATTCCGTAATTACCAATGTGATCGTTCGTCATGACCAAAATTTGGCCATAGTACGAAGGGTCTGTAAAAATCTCTTGATAACCGGTCATGCCGGTATTGAAACAAATTTCTCCGGTTGTTGTACCAATTTTGCCAATGGCATTTCCTTTGAAAACGGTACCGTCTTGTAGAACCAGAAAAGCGGGTGTTAATGGAGTAGTCACTTCAAGGGTTCAAATTTCATAAAAAAGACCCATAGCACCTTGAAGTGTGGGAAAGTTCATGAGAATTTTTTGAGTCACACGAATCAGGACTTTGCCTGAGGAAATGTCAAGGACCACAAGATGCTGGTGAGCAGAACACCGACAATCACCATTAGGTTATGGATGTAGGTAAACCCCATGCTATGGAAATAAGGCTCAAGCAACATCTTGGCCCCAATAAAGACTAAAATAAGTGACAATCCATATTGCAGACCATAGAACTTATCTAGGCTATGACCCAATAGAAAAAACAAGGATCGAAGCCCCATGACCGCCAAAATATTGGAGAAAAAGACCAAGTAAGGATCTGTGGTGATACCAAAGATGGCCGGAACAGAATCAACCGCAAAAATGACATCGGTCAATTCAATCAATACCAATACTAGAAACAAGGGCGTAAACCAAGTTTTGCCCCCGTCTTTGAATCGAAACAGCACACCGTCTGGTGTTTTGTCGGCAATGGGAAGGACCTTACGCAGCATCTTTATGATTCGATTTTGACTCGGATCAGATTCGGAATCCCCTTTCTCAAAAAACAACTTAAACCCGCTATACAACAGGAGTAGCCCAAAGCCGTAAAGCACAACATGAAATTTCTGAACCAACGCCGCTCCCAAGAAAACGAACAAGCCTCTCAAAAGAACCGCTCCAATCACGCCCCATACAAGAATTTCTTTTTGCTCATGGGCTCGCACTTGGAAACTCTGGAAAATGAGCAGCATGACAAATAGATTATCCATGCTCAAGGCATATTCTACCAAATAGCCCGTAAAGAAGGAAGTTGCTGCATAGCGCTTCAAGTTATCCAAGTTTCCCTCAGGGTCATTGGGATTCAAATCCAGATTGGTATGATAAGCCTGGCTGTAGTTCTGCAAGGCTTGATAAGAGGCTGCGGCACCCTTTTTTGAACTAATATCGGTCTCAATGCCATGCAAATAGGGCTGAAAGTGTCCAATCAACACGGTCGCCACCAAACCCAAGGCAAACCAAAGCAAGGTTCTTGTGCCGCTCTGCTTCAAGGTCAAACCTGCTGACTGGCTTCGTTTATTGAACAATCCCAAGTCGAGTATCAACCCCACAGTTATGACGATTAAAAATACCAGGCTGACCCAGAACTTGTGGCTTTCCATGCGTCCAAAATTACGCCAATTCGGAGTCGTACTGAGAATCTCTGCTTACTTTTGTTTCATGTCTTGGAAGAAAAGCACACTTGTGGCCACGGCCGGTTTATTGACCTTTTTGATGAGCAGTTCTCATCGCCCAGAAGAGGGAATGTTCCCTTTGAACTATTTAAATGAAACTGAGCTGAAGCAAGCCGGGCTTCAACTAGATGCTGAAGACATTTTCAATCCCGAAGCCATTTCTCTGACCAATGCTTTAGTAAACGTCGGCGGATGCACAGGCTCCTTCATCTCCAACGAAGGATTGATCATCACTAACCACCATTGCGTATACGGAAGCGTAGCCAAACTCAGCACTCCAGAACAGAATTACTTAGAGAACGGTTTCATTGCCCGCAGCCATGCCGAGGAATTACAAGTTCCCATTCCCTGTAAAGTTCTCCAGAGTTACGAAGATGTCAGCGAACGCGTACTTCAAGGATTGGAATCCAGTACAGACCCTATTGTAAGAGCTCAAACGATTCAAGACAACATCAAAGCCATTGCGGAAAAAGACCAGTCAGAGAACCCTGAATTGAAAATTGAAATTTCCGAAATGTTCGTAGGTCGCAGCTACACGCTATTTCGATACATCTATTTACAAGATGTGCGCTTGGTCATGGCTCCTCCCCTTACCATTGGCCAATTTGGTGGAGATACCGACAACTGGGAGTGGCCCCGGCACAACGGCGACTTCTCATTGGTTAGAGCCTATGTAGGTCCCGATGGGAAACCCGCCCCCTATAGCGAGGACAACATTCCTTATACTCCGCAAAAATTCCTAACAATCAATCCTACCGGGACCAAAGAAGGAGATTTTGTCTTCATCATGGGTTACCCCGGTAGAACCTATCGTCACGAAAGTGCAGCCTACCTAGCTTTTCAAGAAGATCATCATTTGCCCCGCATTCAACAAGGTTTCAAATACCAAATAGACGCCATCAAACGCCATACTGATGGCAACACCGCCGAACAATTGGCCTTTGCAGGAACCGTTCAGAGTTTGGAAAACACCGAAAAGAATTACCGCGGTAAAATTCAAGGTTTGCGCCGAACCGATTTGGTCCAACAGCGCATGCAAGAAGAAGGTGCCATGTTGGAGTGGTGCAATAAAACGGGCAATACCCGGGGCACCCAAACCATTGAGGAAATACGCAGCATCTGGAATCAGCGTTATTCCCTAGCACCCGCCTATTACAACTATTTGTTGATGAACCGACAGTCAACGATATTGCGAACCCTGAATCAACTGGCGCAATTGGAATTCAAGTCACCAGAGTCGTTTCAAGATGACGAAGCTTTAACCTCCATTATTGGTTCCTACAATCTGCGCAACATCGACTTAGAGCGGGACATGCTCATTCAGTTACTCAAAGCACAACAAACAGCCTTCCCCGACCAAAGCCTCGGCAAAATCACAGCCGATATTGACGCATTCATGGCGCAAAAATCCCAGCAGGGCGAGAAGAACTTCTTCCAGTCGGCCTATGTTCAAAGCTTAGTGGCTTCACCCAAAGGCATCTTGAAAGACCCGCTGTATTTGTTAACTCGTTCCATGCTGCTGGCCTCAGCTGAAATCGCCAACCAATGGAAAAATCAAGAGACCCAATTGCAGTCATTGATGCCACAATACACCCAATTGCGCTTGGAATTCCAAGAAAGCTTGGGTGGTGACAATCGTTTCATTCCCGATGCTAATAGTACGTTACGCTTGACCTATGGGTATGTAAAATCATACAGCCCTAACGATGGTGAGGTTCACTACCCATACACCACCTTAGACGGAATGTTCGAAAAGGCTAATACAAGGCCCGACTATCGATTGCCCACCGAAACCGCTGATCGATTGCGCAAAGACAATGTCCCTGCTCTATTCAAGGATCCAAAGACTGGCAAAATTGTGGTCGGCCTATTGTATAACATGGATACAACGGGTGGCAATAGCGGAAGCCCCATCTTGAATGCGGCTGGAGAACTAATAGGCGTCAATTTTGATCGCAGTTTTACGGCCACCATCAACGACTACGCGTGGAATGAACAGTATTCCCGAAGCATCGGTTGCGACATACGCTATGTTTTGTATGTCTTGAAGTACGTTTCGGAAGCCGATCATATTTTGAATGAATTGGGAATTCAAATTCCTTAATTCGAACTGTGCCTTTTATCACAAACCGTACCCGACGGTTTGAGGAACTTTGCAGTATGAGTTTCTTTAAAAATCTATTCGGATCCAAGCCAAGCGTAAATTTCTCGCAGTTGGTGGAAGAAGGTGCTATAATTTTAGATGTACGCAGCAGCGGCGAATTTAAAATGGGCCATATACAGGGGGCTAAAAACATCCCCTTGGATCAATTGAACGCAAAAGCAAAATCCTTACCCAAGGGAAAGACCATCATTACTTGCTGCCAATCGGGTCGTCGAAGTGGAATCGCTAAATCGTTCTTAGACAGTCAGGGGTTCACCTGTTACAATGGCGGCGGATGGTCGTCCCTGCGCAGCAAATTGAAATAAGATGAAACAATCGTTCTCTCAAATCGTATCGGGCGACACTCCCGTATTGGTTGACTTCTTTGCCGAATGGTGTGGTCCATGCAAAGCCATGGCTCCCATTTTAACGCAGGTAAAAAACCAAGTCGGCGAAAAAGCCAAAATCGTCAAGATTGACGTAGATAAAAACCCTCGACTAGCTCAACAATTCAATGTAACGGGCGTGCCCACACTGGCCATCTTCAAAGAAGGAAAAATACAGTGGCGACAAAGCGGTGTGGTTGATGCTAGAACCTTGTCCAACCAATTGTTGAATTTGGCCTAATTCTTCTAGCCATAAGGCATAAAAAAAGCCCCGACTAGTCGGGGCTTTTTCATTCAAATTCGTTAGAAATTAAGCTTCCTCGGTACCAGCCTCATCAGCTGACTCTTCAGAAGGGATTTCAGGAGCAACTTCTTCAGTAGAAGCTTCTGCAACCGTTTCTTCAACCACTGCTTCTGGAGCTTCCTCAACAACTACAGCTTCTTCAACGGCTGCAGGAGCCTCGGCAGCAGGCTTGCTGCTAGAGCCAGAGCGGCGGCTGCGACGAGTGTTAGATTTCTTCTCCTCTTTGGCACCAAAGCCCTCGAAGAATTCATTGAAATCAACCAACTCAATCATCGCCATTTCGGCATTGTCACCAGCGCGGTTACCTGTCTTCAAGATACGTGTGTATCCGCCGGGACGATTGGCAACCTTTTCACCTACTACAGTAAACAATTCGCGGGTAGCGTCTTTGTCGCGCAAGTAGGAGAAAACTGTACGGTAATTGTGAGTGCTGGCATCTTTACTGCGGGTAATGAGAGGCTCAACAAACACGCGCAAGCTCTTAGCTTTGGCCACCGTAGTGATAATGCGCTTATGCTTAATCAAGGAAGACGCCATATTGCTCATCATCGCCTTGCGGTGTGAGGACGTGCGACCCAAGTGATTATTCTTTTTTCCGTGTCTCATGATCTATTAATCGTCGTTCAGGTTGTATTTCGCTACATCCATTCCAAAGTGCAATCCTTTGTCGCGGACAAACTCTTCCAATTCAGACAAGGATTTCTTACCGAAGTTTCTGAACTTCAACAAGTCATCAATGTGGTAGTTTACCAACTCACCCAAAGTTTTGATTTCAGCCGCTTTCAAACAGTTGTAAGCGCGAACTGACAAATCCAAGTCAGCCAATGGAGTTTTCAAAATCTTGCGCATTTGCAAGAAACTCTCGTCTACTTCTTCTACTGCCTTGCTTGCTTTGGTTTCAGGCATGATGTTTTCATCGCTGAACAAAACAAAGTGCTGGATCAAAATTTTGGCTGCCTCTTTCAAAGCCTCTTCAGGATGAATGCTACCATCAGTAGTCACTTCCAAAATCAGCTTTTCGTAGTCGGTACGCTGTTCAACACGGAAATCCTCAACTTGGTATTTCACGTTGCGTATAGGAGTGAAAATAGAATCAATGGCTACCATACCAATGGGAGCTTCTTTGGATTTATTTTCCTCAGCAGGAACATAACCGCGTCCCTTACCAACCGTGATTTCAAGTTCCAAATTCGTAGTTGGCTCCATATGACACAACACCAACTCAGGATTCAAAATATTGAAAGCGTTAGTGTAGCGACCGATGTCACCAGCCAAGAACTGATCTTTACCCTTTAGGGAAATGAAGATCTTTTCGTTGTCTTCAGCTGACTCGTTGGCTTTGAAACGTACTTGCTTCAAATTCAATACGATTTCAACCACATCTTCTACCACTCCTTTGATTGTGCTGAACTCATGGTCGGCGCCTTGAATTTTCACAGAAGTAATGGCATGACCCTCCAATGAACTTAGGAGGATACGACGCATGGCGTTTCCGATGGTTACACCGTAGCCTTTTTCCAACGGAGAGAATTCAAATACTCCGTTAAAATCAGTGGCCTTGTGCATAACCACTTTATTCGGTTTCTGAAATGGAATAACACCCATGTCTGTTTTTTCTTTAATTATTTACTGTACAATTCAACAATCAACTGTTCCTTGATATTCTCAGGGATATCGCTACGCTCAGGGTATGAAACAAAAGTTCCACTCAATGAACTGCCATCCCACTGGATCCAGCTGAATTTGGTATTAGTAGCGCTAACGTTGTTAGCAATTACTTCCATAGTTTGAGAACGCTCACGTACCGCCACTACGTCACCAGGCTTCAACTGGTAACTAGGAATGTTTACCACTCCACCGTTAACGGTAATGTGACGGTGAGAAACCAACTGACGAGCAGCACGACGCGTAGGGGCAATACCCATACGGTATACTGTGTTGTCCAAACGGGCTTCCAAGAACTTTAACAAGTTCTCACCGGTAACACCCTTCTTAGCAGCAGCGCGCTTGAAGGTATTACGGAACTGCTTCTCCAATACACCATACGTGTATTTGGCCTTTTGTTTTTCGGCCAACTGGATTGCATATTCGCTCTGCTTGGGTCTTCTTCTGGAATTGCCGTGCTGGCCTGGACCGTACATTTTACGTTCCAAAGCTTTGTCGCGTCCGAAAATCGCTTCACGGAAACGACGGGCAACTTTCGATTTAGGGCCTGTATATCTTGCCATTTCTTTTTATTTCAAAAATT
>JBJOHK010000107.1:0-7982 GCA_046047755.1 Bacteroidota bacterium
CCTGGTCACGAAGCCTTTACCGCTATGCGTGCTCGCGGTGCTAAGGTTACTGACCTTGCCATCATTGTCATTGCGGCTGACGATTCAGTGATGCCCCAAACGCGCGAAGCCATAGCACACGCTCAAGCAGCCGGTGTGCCCATGGTATTTGCCATCAACAAAATTGACAAAGACGGAGCCAACCCTGATCGCATTCGTGAACAGTTAGCTGGCATGAATATTCTAGTGGAAGACTGGGGCGGCAAGTTCCAGTGCCAAGAGATTTCAGCCAAGAAAGGCTTGAACATCGATAAGCTCCTAGAAAAAGTACTTCTAGAAGCCGAAATGATGGAGTTGACAGCCAATCCTGATCGAAATGCCAAGGGAACCGTTATTGAAGCTACTCAAGAGCGCGGCCGTGGTATCGTATGTACCATGTTGGTACAAACCGGCACTTTGAGAGTCGGCGATCATATGGTTGCAGGCCCCTATTATGCCAAAGTTCGCGCTTTGTTTAATGAACGTGGCACCAATATCAAAGAAGCTCCACCAAGCACGCCCGTCAAAATGTTGGGATTCTCTGAAACGCCAACAGCCGGTGATGTTTGGGTAGAATTTAGCGAAGAAAGTGCCGCTAAGGAAGTGGCCAACAAACGTCAGCAGTTGGTTCGCGAACAAGGTATACGCACCCAGCGCCACATTACCTTGGACGAGATTGGCCGTCGCTTGAGCGTAGGAAACTTCAAAGAATTGAAGTTGATTGTCAAGGGTGACGTTGACGGTTCAGTCGAGGCTTTGAGCGATTCATTGCTCAAACTCAGCACCGAAGAAATTGCTGTCAATGTCATTCACCGCGGGGTAGGTCAAATTACAGAAAGTGATGTATTGTTGGCTTCTGCCTCTGATGCCATCATCGTCGGCTTTAACGTTCGCCCCTCAGCCAAAGCCAAACAGTTGGCAGAGAATGAAGAAATTGACATTCGTACCTATTCTATCATCTACAAAGCCATTGAAGAAATCAAGTCAGCCATGGAAGGCCTATTGAGCCCTGAAGTGGTCGAGAAGGTTATTGGTAACGTGGAAATTCGCGAAGTATTCAAAATCTCCAAAGTTGGAAGTGTTGCAGGCTGTATGGTCACCGACGGTCTTGTGGAACGCGGCTCAATGATCCGAGTCATTCGAGATGGAGTGGTCATTCACACAGGAAAGTTGGATTCTTTGAAGCGCTACAAGGACGACGTCAAAGAAGTCAAGAAAGGCTACGAATGCGGATTGCAGATCGATCGCTTCAACGACATTGAAGTGGGCGATTACTTGGAGGTTTACAAGGAAGAAGAAGTACAGCGCAAGTTGTAAGCTAAAGGAAAGAAAAAATTACAGGCCTTTGGCACAGAAATTGCCAATCGCTGCGTAACATTGAAAGAATAAGACTATGAAAAAACTGTTGACTTTTGCAATCGCCACAGTAGCCTTCTTTGCTACTGCTATGGCACAACAAGCCACTGAACCCATCAAATGGACTACCAAGTCGCACGACTTTGGAACCATCAAAATGGGCCCAAAAGCCGAAACAACATTTGCTTTCACCAACACTTCAACTGTACCCGTAGTGATTACGCAAGCCAAACCCTCTTGTGGTTGCACAACGCCCAGTTACACCAGCACCCCTATCATGCCCGGTGAGACAGGTGAAATCAAAGCCAGCTATGGCACAGAAGGTCGCCCCGGTCAATTCGACAAGACCATCACTGTAACCTTCGACGCTTTCCCCGACAAGCCCGTTGTTTTGTCCATTCATGGAAATGTGACAACAGAGGGTAATCAGGCCGACAGTCAACTGTAATCGATTAAAGATGAAGAAGTTTTTGTTTCTCTTCTGCACGTTATCTCTGTTTGGGCTATCGAATGCACAAGATGCAAGCAGCAGCAACGCAGCCATCAAGTTTGAAAACACCACTCATGCATTTGGAACCGTAATAGAAGGCCAAATAGCAACGCATGAATTTGTTTTTAAAAATACGGGCACAGAGCCCTTGGTTCTGAAGAATGTACAAGCTTCTTGTGGCTGCACTACCCCGTCTTGGCCCCGCGAGCCCATTGCCCCAGGAGAAAGTTCCAAAATCGTTGTCAAATACGATTCAAATGGCCGCCCTGGTTCGTTCAACAAGAGCGTATTCATCTTCTCCAACGGCGGAGATGTTACCTTGAACATTTCCGGGAATGTTATTCGGGAACCTGAGAAACCAAAATCACTCATCATTAACAACTAAACTCAAGGCCCGGAAACGGGCCTTTTTTCGCATGCAACGATACATACTCATTTTACTCACATGGTTCAGTTCCAATTTGTGGTCGCAAAGTCTCCCACTGAGCCATCAGAGTTTGCATGTAGATGTTAACCAGGGCGACACAGTAGAAGCCACCTTTTACTTCAAAAACACCAGCATGGAAATGCTGTACATAGCCCAAGTCGCTCCCGATTGCCAATGCACCGCTGCCCAGTACCCGGAAGACGGAATAGCACCGGGTCAACGTGATTCCATTACGCTGTATTATTTTTCAAAAAACACCCCTCCTGGCCCTTTCACAAAGACGGCCATAGTTGACCTAGCCACTGGTTCCTATCAACTCATCTTAGAAGGAAACTGCAGCATCATTCGACCTGTCATCAAACAAGGTCAGAGACCCCAATTGTACCAAGCCCGATACCTCAGAATAAACAACCGCTAACATGCAAGCTCTACACCTTTTTGGCCTTTTGATCATGGCCCTTTTCTCTCACAAACAAAATAAAGCCAAGGAAGTTGAATACGACATAATGGCTACAGAAGCCGAAATGATGAGCATGGAAGAAGCAGTGGCTATAGAAGAAGCCACCGAATGGATAGCAGAAGACATGGTCATCGAAGAAGAGGCCATTGCCAGTTATAAAACCAGCGTTGATCCCTTTGGTTTCGACGAGGAGGCTGATTACCAAGAAGAGTCTGTCGACCTCATTCCCCCACCCACCAATGAAATTCCCGACAGCACGGCTATGAATCTGCAAGCCGACTGGGTAACCCGAGTTAAAGAATTCGGCGTACTGCCTACAGGCCCTGCCGCTGAGTTTACCTTTTCCTTTACCAATACTGGAACAGAACCCATCACTATTGTTGAGGCCGCCCCCAGTTGCTCCTGCACGGTAGCTGACTACACCCAAACCGCCATTCAGCCTGGTGAAAAAGGTTGGGTGAAAGCGGTATACGAAACCCAAGGCCATCCCGGGTTTTTCAAGAAATTCATTCGGGTTGAATTCGCTGATGGGTCAGGCACCCAACTCATCGTTACGGGTTCGGTTCAATAAGTACGAAAACGTTCTGATTGGCCACCCCAGCATCCGCCGGTGTGGTAATACATTATCGAGCCCTCATGCTCATTCTTGAGCATGTAAGACTCTAAGGCAAATAGCGATTTTGCCGTATAAACAGGGTCCAGTGTCAATCCTGTTCGCTTTTCAGCCTCTTTCCAATACATCAACAACTCATCGGGGGTTTTGGCATAACCACCCCAATGAGCATGGTCCCAAACCTCCACATTGTTTAGACCTGTACGAGCCACTGCCGCTCGTTGCTCTTCGGCATTTTTCAGCACCGCTACCGCCACAACCTTTGTTGATCGGCCCAGTGAAGCAAGCGCCAAGCCCAAACCCAATGCAGTAGTGGCCGTTGCCGATGCGTGCACAACGGTTTGCAAGTCTTCAGGCCATGACTCGACCAGTGGTTTAAAACCTTCCCACGCCGGCTTACCTGCTCCTCCTTCGGGAATGAATAGCTCACCCTCAGCCAAGCTATCTAGCCCTAGGCTTCTCAAGGCTCGAAAATCACTACGAGATAGAGGTATCAATTCCATTCCTTGACCCTGGGCATAGTCCAAATAGAGATTCGACATAGGCTCATCGCCTCTCACATAACAGGCCGATTCCAATCCGTGATCATGGGCAGCCGAGGCCAAAGCGATTAAATGATTGGAATACGCTCCGCCCATGCTCAGAAGACGCTTTGCCCCTTGCTCTTTGGCCTTTCTCAACCAACCCATAAGCTTGCGCGATTTGTTCCCCGATACTACAGGGTGAATCAAGTCGTCACGCTGCACATAGGCCTGAAACGGCATGCCTTTCAATGGCTCAAAACCAGGTTCTGCCCAGTTCGTCATCAGGGGGTTCCCCCGTCTGGATCTTGACCCGTTGGCGAGATGGGAACTTCCCTTAGCGTTCCTCCATCGCGGGTGGTACCATTGCCGGTTTCACCGCCTCCTTGGGAGTCTGGAACTCGAGTTTCGCGGGGAGGTTCAATGACAGGGGTCGATTGAGGGTTGGGCATATGCAAAGGCAGGGGCTCTTCCTCAACGCTTTCCAGAGCAAAGAGTTCATCCAAACTCTGACGACTCACCGAATGATAGCCTGGGCGGGCTCTCAGATACATGGCAAATCCTTCTTCCTTTGACTCAATTCCCGCCGCTACCATAGCCTCATAAACCGGCATCAAGAATTTTCGACGACCCACTTGCAAAAGGAAACTTTCCATCGCCGGATAGGCCACACGATAATGGCAGTGGGCGGCATGCACAAACCACAAACAAGCAATCTCCGCATTCTCTTTTTGGGTAAACGCAAAGGCGCGGTCTAAGGCTGCCATTTCAGATGAGTCCTGCAATTCTAGATTGCGCAACAGGCACAACCAGTGGTGGGTGGTAAACCCATCGGTGTTGATTTCTGCCAAAGAACGGGTGCGGTTGTAGGCCTGAGCCATCAAGGCGACTCGACTCAGTTCGGTTGAAGAGAATAGCGGCCAAGGTTGAGGCACTCCTTCTCCATAAATCCAAGATTCGATTTCTTGATCCATGTCCCATTCGGGATTTTGGCTCAGCAAATCGCGGTTCAGCAATTGAATAAAGCGCTCCGAACTCATGGTTCCGAATGCATTGCTTTCAAAGTACTGCTTCAAGAAATGATCAAAGGCCTCGCGACCCACTCGCTGCTCGACTAACATAAGAAAGAAGCGGCCTTTTTCATATGCGATATCCGTTAATCCATCATCGGGATCACGGGTTCCCAATTCCAAATGCAGATGGGTGTCTTCTGGTATGTCTTGCAATTCGTTTAACGTGCCCTGCAAATCTGACCATCCCAGTACAGTGAGCATGTCGGCATACTGCTTTCCGTATACCTTCTCCATGATGCGGCTCTCGAAATAAACCGTAAATCCTTCATTGAGCCAAAAGTCATCCCAGGTTTGATTGGTCACCAGATTTCCGCTCCAAGAATGGGCCAACTCGTGAGCCAATAAACTCGTCAAACTGCGATCGCCCGCAATAATGGTGGGAGTAGCAAAAGTGACACAGGGATTCTCCATTCCACCAAAGGGGAAGCTCGGTGGAAGTACCAAAACATCGTAGCGTCCCCATGCATAGGGGCCATACAAGGACTCTGCCGAATCAATCATGGCCGGAAGGTCAGCGAATTCCCAGGCAGCTTTGTTGATTAGGCCGGGTTCGGCATAAATACCGCATTTCTCGCTCAGAGCTCGGTATTCGAACTCGCCCACAGATAAGGCCAATAAATAACTGGGAATGGGTCGCTTCTGCTCGAACAACACACGTGTATGCAGGGAGTCCACCTGATCCTTGTGAACCGGAACGGCACTCATGACTACCTCCATATTGGAAGGCACGGTCACTTCGGCCTGATAGGTAAATCTAACCGAGGGGCAATCTTGCAGTGGCACCCAACTTCTGGCTAAAATGGCCTGTGATTGGGAAAACAAAAAGGGAGATTGCTTGTCATGCGTCTGGTTGGGTTCCAACCATTGCAAAGCGGCTGCTTGGGGCTCTGTCATCCACTCCAAATGAAGTTGCAGATGATCCTGAATACCCTCGGTATGAATGACCAAGGCATGCGAATGCACCCCTGATGCCAACCCACGCGAACCATAGGGATTTTCAATGATAGCAAAGGCCAGTGGGCGCTGAGTCTCCATATCAATGGCTCTTAATACCTGCATGTCCTGCACATCCAAAACCAACCAATTACTGGGAGACAATTGCTGAAAGCTGTATTCCCCTGATGCACGCAAGCGCTGTTGAGCAAATTGTACTTCCATATTCAACTTGAGATCCTTCAATAGCCACTCAGCTCCATTCGAATAGCTTTGATTGTGCAGGCTCAGATATGGGCGCAAATCGGAGGGACGTTTAGCCAAGACATGGGCATAGGCAGGAGCTTGGCTCGACTGAGCAAAGCTTGACGACACTAGGCTCAACAGGCCCATACAAGCAATCAATATCCAACGATTCACGCAAGCAAAAGTCGGCCAAAGCCTTGGCGTATCAAAAAGGCATTACCCACGATTGCATTTTTTTCGATTAATATTGCATACACATTCGGGGTGCCTCGATTCAGAGCGCTGAGAACATACCCGCCAACCTGATCAGGATAATGCCTGCGCAGGGAAATGATCAAAACCCTAGGGGTCTTGTGCATCCGAATGAAGCCCTAAGACCCATGAATAAGACCCTCCTTCTTCTGACTGCCTTGGCCTGTTCGGCTCTGCATGCGCAAAGTGGTTCCTCCATGACCCGCCCCAGCGACAGCATTGAAACCTTGGAATCGGTGCTGGTAAAAGCTAGTCGTGGCTTGAGCCAAGCCTTCGCCAAGACTGAAATACAGCGAACCGAACTGCTAAGCAGTGGATCAGGCCGTGATTTACCGGTACTCTTGCAATGGCAGCCGAGTCTGATTGTCACCTCAGACGCAGGAAACGGAGTGGGATATACCGGCATTCGGGTACGCGGCAGCGACGCCACTCGAACCTTGGTCAGCGTCAACGGGGTACCCATCAACGACGCCGAAAGCCAAGGGGTATTTTGGGTCAACATGCCCGACTTGAGTCAGTCGACTTCTTCGATTGAAATTCAGCGAGGGGTTGGATCCTCGTCTGGGGGTACCGGCGCCTTCGGCGCCGGCGTCAACATCCAGACCGAAAGCCCCAACCAAGCCCAAAGCCTATTGCACCTATCATACGGTTCGTTTGGCACCCGCAAATTCAGCCTTAGCCACAGCAGCGGCTGGATTAAGGATCGCTGGAGTTTTGACCTACGCCTGTCCAACATCAGTTCCAATGGATTCGTCGATCGCGCCAGCAGCGAGCTCCAGAGTTACTGGGCGTCTGCCACGTATAAAGCCGGTAAAAACAAAAGCATTCCGATCAAATTGCTGCATTTTGGAGGCCGGGAAAAAACCTACCAAGCCTGGTGGGGAGTACCCATTGAAAAGTACAGCGGCACGGCGGCTGAGCTACAAGCCCACTACGAGCGAAACTTGGGCTATACCTACCGCAACCGGGAAGACTCCCTGAACCTGTTTCAAAGCCAACCCAGCCAATACAATTACTACCTCTACCCCAAAGAAACTGACAATTACCTCCAGGTGCATACCCACTTGTATACCCGCCTTCCCTTAGGAGAGAAACAATTCCTGAATACCACCCTGTTTCACACCAAAGGGGCCGGCTATTTCGAACAGTTCAAGCCCGAAGGCAACTTGGCTGATTACGGGGTCGACCCCGGCATAGACAGCTCGTTGTGGCAAGCCTCCATCACCCGGCAGCGTTGGTTATCCAATCACTTACTGGGTTTGAACGCCAACTGGGAAAACCAGGGCACGATTGGGCAGTGGCAAGCCGGTCTTTTTGCTTCCCAATATTGGGGTCAACACTTTGGCGATATCACCCACATCAGCACCGCTGATTTGGCCCAATCCCTGCGCTATTACCAATCAACGGGAAATAAATTCGAGGCTTCCACTTGGGTCAAATACCGCAGCCCAAGGTCGGCCTTCGGTTATATGAACGCCGAGTTGCAAGAGCGCTGGGTTCAGCAACAAGGCCTGGGAACCGATAACGATTTGCGCCCCGTCGATTTCAATCATAACTACGCCTTCTTCAATCCCAAAATTGGTTGGGATTGGC
>JBJOHK010000108.1:0-2604 GCA_046047755.1 Bacteroidota bacterium
GGGCGTGTTGAATAACCGGAATGATATGGCTTTGGTGGGCTCGCGAGGCCAATTCCGGCACCACTCCACCCCAAGCTTCATGCACTGGCTGACCCGCGGTTTCATTGGCAAGGATTTTGCCTTCTTTCCAAATGGAGGCCGAAGTATCATCGCAGCTGCTCTCAATGCCCAATATGGTGGAATAGCGGTTCATGTGTGAATTGATGCGCAAGGCCCAAGTTTAACTTTGGTTGGTTTGGCTCTACGCGGTTCAAAAATACGGAAGAAAGCGCTGTCGGCCCTCCTTTGGGGGGTGCTTCTGCTTTCCACTTTTGCCGTGGCTACCCGAAATAGACTGGTTCAGAACGCGCTAGCGTCTTGGGTGATGGCTGAGATCTCAGAATCCCTTAAGGCCCCTATAAGCGTTGGATTTGTTCAGGTCGACTTCCTTAGGAACTTTCACATCGAAGAGCTTTATGTGGGCGATGCCCAGGGTGATACGTTGTTTTATGTGGGCAGCCTGGATGCCCAGTTAACGAACTTCGACTGGTGGGAGCGCAAGATTGAATTCAGCCGAATTTTAGCCAATGGTCTAGAGCTGAACATGGGTTATCATGCTCAAACTGCCTCTAACAACTATCAACAATTGTTTGATCAAATTTTCCCTGCGGGCCCGGCTACTGGTAAAATCTGGTTTTGGCGCATTGAAGACATTCAGGTCAAGGGTGGGCACTATCGCTATTTTGATCTTCGCGATCAAGCCTTGTCAAAATTGCAAGAAGAAGCCTGGTCTTATGGCTTGGAAAAGGGAAGGTTTGATCCCACCTACATCGACTTTTCGGCTATACAGATGCAAGCCGGTCCTTGCTATTTGGATAGTTTAGGAGATCCTGAGTTCCACATATCGCAATTGCAGACCCAAGAGCGATCGGGATTGTTTGTCAAGCGGTTTCAAACGGACTTAGGAGTCAAGCACCGCTTTTTGCGTTTTCGAAATACCCAATTGGAAACTCCCTGCAGCCAAGTCAAGTGGCTCATGGATCTCGACTACCGGCACGAGTACGCGCTGGACAGTGTGTTTGAGTACATGCTTTGGATGGGGGATGTTGAAGAGGCTGAGGTTTGCACCCGAGACTTGGCCTATTTCAATTCCTGGTTTGATCACAGAAACGGAAAAATTAGTGCCATTGCTTCGTTTGAAGGGCCATTGGGTCATTTGGAAGTACCCGGTTTTTCATTGAATGTTGGGCAGAGCACCAACCTCAATGGATCGTATTGGCTGGATGGCTTGCCTCGGGTTGATCAATTGGTTCACCGCATTGAATTGGCCGATTCTAAGTTGGTTCCGGGAGATTTGGAGCCCTTGTTTCCAGGTGAGGATTGGGTGCGGGAATTGGGAACCTGGGGCGAGTGGGTTGCCGATGCGAACTTCGATTTGGATACGGCTCGCTTGTACGTCACTGGAAATGTCAACAGCGGCAAGGGCCGTTTTGACGGTTGGTACCGTTACGACTTTGAGAATTTGGGTAGTGAATTTGCCGCTCGTTTGGTTGATTTCAACGCCGGATTCGCCCTAGGTGAGTCCCAGATAGGATTGTTGGACGGGGAATTGGCTGGCCATTTTAGGGATGTGCCGGGTCCAAATATGGTGGTAGATGTAACGGGGTCGCTTCAGCGGGTTGAACTCTTGCAAGAGACATTGAAAGAGGTGGATTTGCGACTGAATCTTACCCAAAACAGTGCAGACGGTCACTGGGTCTGCCGCGATGAGCGATTCAATCACGAAGCTTGGATGAAGGTAAACAACTTGCAAGAGGTGCCCCAATGGTCCTTGAGTGCACAAGTCAATGCCTTTGACATGAAGGCTTTCGGATTGGATTCAGTGCCCTCCTTGCTCATGGCCCAAGTGGAGGTTGATGGCCAAAGTTTTGATCCCGACGAATTCATAGGTCAAGCATTTGTGCGCAATTTGGATTGGATGCACGACGGGGAAGTCTTGCATGTAAATAAACAATCGCTGGTTCGAAGAAATCCGAACCGTTGGCAGTTGGAGGGTGACCAGGTTCGCGGTACTGTCATCGGGCGTTTTCACCCCAGTCAATCGGTGAATCTGGCCCAGTCTGTGTTGCACGATTGGATCCCGCAGAGATTTGAAGCCCCTGCCTCAGTGGTGAATGACAGTTTTGTGGCGCATATTTCGGTGTTACAAACACAATGGTTGTCGCATTTCTTTTTACCCTCCGCTCACATAGAACCCTTTGAATGGGAATTGAGCATAAAGCCGCAATCTCAATTCGCCTTGAGCACTGGAGATTTGAATGTACGCATGGAAGGCTGGCAAGTTCAGAATGTCAAGCTTCAAGCCAAGCGAACCAAACAAGCCCCTTTGCAGGTACATCTTCAATCTCCCTTTATGCGAGTGGGACGAACCGAATACGACGATTGGGGTTTGGACTTGAAGTCCAGCGGTCAGACTTGGAAGGCCCACACTTGGGTGCACGATAAGAAGAATCGATATAGCATTGACGTAAATACGCTTTCTGAGATTGGCGAAGAGTTCATCAGAACCACCATTGACAGCAGTCATTTGCGCTTGTACGACAAAGAATGGAAACTGGACAAGGC
>JBJOHK010000109.1:0-12845 GCA_046047755.1 Bacteroidota bacterium
TTGATGCCTAAGCCACAGCCCTAATCAACGTCCACCCGAGACCGAGTTCTGCAAACCGTAACCAATGAGCTCATCAAAACCCAGTTGCACATTGCGGTGGTAAACAAAGATGACGTAGTTGTTTTCTGTTTCCCCATGGCTACCCTCAATGGGTTTAAAGTTCAGAGCATCTTCTTCATCTGAGGTCAGGTATTGATAGTTGTAATACCCCTGTTTGAGCGGCAGAACAGCCTCGTACAAGCCATTGCTCGGGTTGAAGTACAAGCGATGCGACTCCAAGAGTTGCCAATCACTCAATTCACCGTAAACATAAATGGGCTGATCGGACTCATCGGCTTTCAAACTGAAGTGAACAAAACAATAATCGCTCTCATAGGCGACGCCCCCGGGCAAGGGCACATCGCGGCTGTCCAAGAAATAACGGCCATTGTAATCGCTCCAATTGAAATAACGATCGTAGGTTCTGGCCTGATCTGTTACCAAATCAATGTGCTTCTGTCCGGCAAAATCGTAGCGCTTGACTACACCCAACAGGGCTGAACGGGTGCTGCGAATATCAAAACCTCGGTATTGGTTACCTCCTTGAAATTGATTGCCTGTTTGCAACTGGTATTGGAAGGTTCTGCCCTGCATGAACTGGGGCTTAATATCCGTGATGGCAGAGCCCCATTCCATGTTGCGCATCATCACTACTTTCAAATCTTGCAGCGGATTGGGCATGAAGTAATTGTCGTACGCCACAAAGTTGAAATCTACTTCTTGATGGGTACGCCTCAACTCAATTTGATTGCTCTGTTGAACCATCATCTGATCCACGCGGCCTTTGACATCCAAAACCATTAAGCGGCGAGAGAGCACGATATCTTCTGGATCATAGTTGCGATAAACCAGCAGCAAGAAGTTCCCTCCTACCTTGGGCAAGGTGTTTTCTGAAGGAACAGCCACACTGTAATGAACGTATTTGGTCAAGGTTTGGGTAGAAAAACTAGGGTTCCCCAACTCTTCATAGCCCATACCATTCAGGGTTTGGGTAACATTCAAATTAGAGGGTTGCCAGTTGGCATCACAGTGAATCAGGGTATATTGATAATAGTCGGGATGGCTAGTAAATTCATCGAACTCCAACTTCAAACTGCCCGCCTCGCCGACATTCACAATGGGAACATTAAAACCACTTTCCACCTGATTCAAACGCACCGTATGAACAGCCGGTTCGTATATCGCATTGGCAAAGCGCAAGACCGAGTCTCGGTTGGCTTGCAAAGCCTGAGTGCAGAAAAATATCAAAAGGAGGACCCAACGAAGCATGCTCCAAAGTTAGCAAATCCGGGGCCAAACTAGTCTTGGGTCTCCATCCAGAGCTCAAAGCATTGATCCAAATGGGCTTGTGCGGCTTTGAGTTCCTTTTCAAGGATTGCGTATTCTTCCATTTTGGCTTGAAGGGCCTCAGCGTCTGAGGCAAGCTCTGGCGATGCCATATCCCACTCCAACTGCTTTCGCTTGGCTTTGAAGTCTTCCACTGTTTTTTCAGCCGAATGAAGATCGTCTTCTCTTTTTTGAATTTGATTTTTGGAAAGAGAATTCGACGTTTCAACAAGCGTTTCCACTGGCTTGACCACTGTAGATTGTACGGGTTCAACCGCTACGGGCTCACGGGTTTTCATCCACTCATTGAACTCATCAAAACTGCCCGGATACTCTTTCAATTTCCCGTTTTCTATCCACCAAATTTTATTGGCTACGCGGGAAATGAAGGTTCGATCATGCGATACAAAAAGCAAGGTCCCGGCATAGTTTTCCAAGGCATCGGCCAATACGGAAGTACTAAACATATCCAAGTGGTTGGTAGGCTCGTCCAACAAAAGCAAGTTGGCTTGGGTAATCAAAGTTTTGGCCAAGGCAAGGCGAGATTTCTCTCCACCCGATAAGACTTTGACCTTCTTAAAAACCTCTTCTCCGGTGAACAAAAAGCAGCCCAAGACGGTGCGCAGTTCGTTCTCTGTGTATTCGGCCGAAACAGTGGCAATCTCCTCTAAGAGATTGTGTTTCAAATTCAGCGATTCCAATTGGTGCTGGGCAAAAAATGCAGGTTCGGCATTCCAACCCAACTCTACCTTTCCCGTAAAGGGTTCGCTTCCGTAAACCATGCGAAGCAGGGTAGACTTACCCTTACCATTGGCCCCAACCAAGGCTACTTTATCACCGCGCAGCAATTGGGCAGAAGCTCCCGACATGATATGCAAATCGCCATACGACTTACTGACATTCTCAATTTCGGTGACCACCTTTCCCGGGGTTTGGCGAATATTGAAACGTATGCTGAAGGCTCGAGTTTCTTTGTCTTTTAACTCAATCTTATCCATTCGCTCCAACATCTTCACCCGGCTTTGAACAGCCGTTGATTTGGACGCCTTGTACCGAAAACGCGAAATGAACTGCATTTGCTGGCGAATGAAACTCTGTTGGTTGTCAAATTGACGTTGCAAGAGGTCATCGCGCTCTTCTTTCTGGTCCAGATAAGAACTGAAGTTGCCCTTGAAATGAAACAGCTGTTGGTGAGCCACTTCCGCAACGCGATTAACGGTCTTATCCAAAAAGAAGCGATCGTGTGATACAATCACATAGGTTCCTTGGTAATCTTTCAAATAATTCTCCAACCACTCAATCGTCGGCAAATCCAAGTGGTTGGTAGGCTCGTCAAGAAGCAGCAAGTCAGGTGACATCAACAGCAACTTGGCCAGCATGGCCCTCATGCGCCATCCGCCGGAGAATAGATGCAAAGGCTTGCTCAACTCAGCCGTAGGGAAGCCCAAACCTTCGAGCAACTTGTCAGCTTGTGCCTGCCAATCGTAACCGCCTTTGGCTCCGAATTCGTCTTGCAAATCAGCCAGACGCTGCAGCAACCTCTCGCTGTGATCCGTTTCGATTTTGACCAAAATCTCGTTGATCTCCTGGTCAATTTTCATCAAATCATCTCGGCCACCCAAGACCACCTCGCGCACCGAAGCTTCGTAATGGGTACTGAGCAAATCCTGATTCAGAAAACCAATGCTCAAGGAATTGGACTTACTCAAAGAGCCCTCGCGCAATTCAAAATCTCCAGCCACCAAACGCAGCAGAGTGGACTTACCGGTTCCGTTCAAACCGACCAATCCGATTTTTTCACCGGGCTTGATGTGCCAATTGGCATTTCGGTACAAATACCGACCCGCAAATTCAAAGGAAAAGTCGACCAGGGCTAACACGGCCGCAAAGGTAGGTCAGGACCGAGTCCAGACCATCACAAAGTCATTCATTTCGTAGCCATCGCCTATCGGAAAGTCCCCAATTGATTCGATGCGAAAACCCAATTTGAAGTAAAAGTTGATGGGTTTAAAATTCTGTCGGTTGACCTGCAAACGAATGTGTTGAGCTTCGGTCTCAACCCTAGTAAGCGCTTCAAAAGCCGCCGCCCCAACTCCTCTATTTTGTTGAGAGGGGTGCAAGTAAAACTTGTGAATGAAGTGAGAATCAGGTGCTAAAAAGTGTTTCCCCGGGCTACTAATGGCTACAAATCCTGCGCGGACACTGTCTATTTCGATAAAATAAAATCGCTGCCCATCCCGCATTTGCTGAAGCAAGGACTCGTCATTGTAAAAGCGGGCCAGCATGTAATCGACCTGCTCTTGGCCGATGATGGCTGGGTAATGAGCCTGCCAGGAGGCCTCAGCCAAACGAAAGATTTCGGGTATATCAGCTTCGCTCGCGAGATTCAATTGCAATTTCACGCTTCGAAATTCCCACTTTTGTATGGCAAAACCCCTATGTCTGAGCAATTGCTACATAGCATTCAATTGAGTACCGGTCTTGAATTGGGATCGAGCAAGGAAAAAGCCTTGCACACTCATTTGAATTTTTCGCTGAATGCTGGCGAAATCATGCTCCTGGTAGGCCGAAATGGAGTGGGTAAATCCATATTACTGAAAACCCTAGCCGGCATGCATGCTCCCCTTTCAGGTTCAGTGGAAATTCAAGGCAAGGCTTTAGGAAATCTCAGTGAATCAGAAAGAGCCTCTTGCGTTAGCATGGTTCTGGCTACCCCTCCCCAAGATTTGCGATTGAGCGTATTGGAAGTAGTGATGAGCGGTCGGTTTCGATTTTCTTCGGGTTTCAAGGGATACCAAAAGGAAGATGAAAACATGGCGCGCCACTGGTTAAAGAAAATGAATCTCGAAGGCTGGAGTGAGCGCCTATTTCTAAGCTTGAGCGATGGAGAAAAACAGAAGGTGATGCTAGCGCGCTGTTGGGCCCAAGACACCCCTTTATTATTGCTCGACGAGCCTTTGGCCTTTTTGGATTATCCCAGCCGAAAAGAGTTCCTTGAACTCCTGAGCCTTCTGTGCCGCGAAGAGGGCAAAGCGGCCATCTATTCTAGCCACGACCTTTCTTTGTCGCTGCATTACTGCAACAGCGTTTTGCAGCTGAAGCAGGAGGGGCATGTTTATTATTCAGATCCTACTGAACTATCAGGAGATCAATGGATGCTGGATTGACATGGCCCGAAAACCTTTTGCTTTCAAACAGTTCACCGTTGAACAGGAACAAGTCACCTTGGCCGTGACCACTGATGCCTGCCTGTTTGGAGCCTCTATTGATCTGGGCCCGGCGGCCTCCATTTTAGATTTGGGCACCGGAACAGGCCTACTGCTTCTAATGCTGGCCCAGCGATACCCCCAACTTCTGGGTTACGGCCTAGAACTCGATCCAGCTACCGCTCTTCAGGCGGCGGCTAACGCCGCCTCCAGTCCCTTCCATAAGCGCCTGCACATCGCCCAAGGTGATTGGAACCAGCCCATATGGAAGACCGTTCAAACGACTCCAAGCAGCTTTGATGACAGTGGGAAACCTCGGGAAACTTTGGATTTTTCTTCCTGGCCGAAGCGATTTGACGCCCTTGTTTGCAATCCCCCCTTTTTCGAAGGCCAACAAGAAAGCCAAGACCCCTTAAAGCGAAGTGCCCGCCACCAAGCCTCGGGCAGTTTGGAAAAACTGCTTTATCGGGCGTCGACCCTATTGAACCCCTCAGGCCAACTCTACCTGCTATTGCCACCAGAATCTTGCCCACTTGACTGGGGGCCTTGGCACATAGCCAGTCTGCAACCCATTGCCGCTCACCCTGAAAAATCGCCGCACTTGTTAAGCCTCACCCTTCAATTGAACCCAGCATCTGGTCTAAAAAAGAAGGTGCTTTTCACCTATGACCAACCGGGAACCTACAGCCTAGAAGCCAAACAGCTGCTGCGTGAATTTTACTTGAATTTGTAACGGCTCTGAATTCTGAGCAGAAAAAATCAAACGGGCCCGGAGGCTTACAGATCCCAAACGCGGGTTCTGCGCTCCGAAGAATAACGCTTCATGTTGAACCAAAAAGCCGAAACCAGGTAAAGGATTACCGGTGAGCCCAAGGTGAAGAAAGAAGCGTAAATGAACCACAGACGCACGCTGCGGGTAGACAATCCCATGCGTTCCGCCAACTCGGTGCATACCCCAAATAGGGATTTTTCTAAGTTGTATTTAAGCATTCGCATAGGGTGAAGGTACAATGAGAAAACAAGGAACACAAACAAAAGGTTTGACCTAGCGTCATAAGATTCCGCGTAGAGTTCTGCGCAGCCAATCAAGCTGAGATTAGCCAGCACAGCGACCCTTTCCTGCTTAGAATGTGCTATTTACAGTAAATCGAACCCCGCTAAAAGCAGGCTCCTCACGGCAAACACCTCCTGAACAGTTCACCCCTTGTTGCTGCTTCAAAAAGCTCAAGGTATACCAGGTAGGCCCATCGATGTAGCTCAAAAAGAAGGTAGGGTAATGCAGAACTTGGTCGGCAATGATCATGCGCTCATAGCGATGGGGTTCAATGTTCACCATATCTCCCACGGCCATTGAAAACTTCTTGCTCCAGTAATACTCAACCATGGCATTGGCAAAGCTTCCCTGGTCTTTGTCGGTCTTCAAATACTGAGCCTCGATGCGCATGCTTCGGCCGCTGGGGGCTTTGTACAACCATTCGGCGAAAGGAGTAAGGGTTTGAACCGGTTCGTATTCCAATTCCTGCTCGTAGCGGGCTTGGTTGTAGTAAATGCTTTGCATGCCCAACTTCACCTTGCTATTGTGGCCGACATTCTGCTGAATTTCACCGTAGTATTCCCGAAACAAATGCTCAGGTGTCCCCCCTGTTCCATTGCTGGCCAAACTCATTACATAAGAACCGTTCAGCAAAATATAGGTACCCTTCTGAGGGTTGATCTGGAACTCTCCTTGTATGCCATTTTCCCCCAAATCTTGAGCAGGAGCATTGTAACGTGCAAGCAAGCGATAGGTGTTTTGACGAGTCATGGATGGCAGATAAGAAACCAAACCGTTCAATAAGGTTGCCGTTGGGTCGGTGCGCAGCGGAAAGTGATCCACGTGACGGGCTTGAATGTTCAAACCCACTGATGCCTTTTGGGCTTTGATTTCTTTCTTGGTTTTGGGAGTTCCGTCTTTGTTGGTTTCGCTTCTCCAAGAAATGCCCGACTTGGCCCAACTAATGGACGTATAGTAAACTTTGCCCTGCTTCAATCGAAGTTTTCCGTCAAAATCAATGATGGCTTCGGGGCTCTTGAAATTCGCTTCGGTATTGAGGCTAAAATTGCCCTTTGACCATGTGCTGTATCCGTTGAAACCCCAAACATTGTATTTGGGATAAAACTGATCGTCGCGTTCATAGGTCTCAATGATGGACACCAATTTATTCATGGTTCCCTTGTCCAAGGTGCGGTTCAAAGCCGAAGCCCCCAGTATCAACGAACCCATTTTGCTGTTTTCGCCCAAGGGCACAAATCCTTCTAGATTGGCTCCAGTAATCACCTGCTGATTATAAGAAAATCGCTTGTTCAGCGTGCCCTTTTGATTGCCAGAAAAAGCTTTGAAACGCCAGTTATCATTGAATTGATAGGTCAGGCGCACCCCTTGCAAGGCATAATCAATTCCTATTTGACGCTGCTCGTAGGCTCGGAACAAAACGCCGCTGCCCAATTGATCATAGAATGAACCCACAGTCACCCCCAATTTCTCCCCATTCTTCTCAATCTTCCAATAGCCAATTCCGTGGTCGGTGAAGGCATCCTGCGGATCCAGCAAAGGGCTGTTATTGAAGGCATCGTAGCGCATGACAAAACTGTACTCACCAACGCGGTATTGCATGTACAACCAAGCATCAGTTGAAGCCGTATTTTCCCGGTATACACGGGTATTGGCACCAATTTTATCGTCGCGAATGTATTTCTGATAATTCAGAAGTAGGTTGCCCGAAAACTGGCCCTTTTCTTGGGCCTGTAGGGCCGAAACCGTTGCAAATGACAGGACAAATGCCCCAGCAAGCCTCAAAAACTTCATTGTAACAAAGATGCAGATAGGACAGGCTGCTCACCAAATCGTATTTTTGCACCCATGTCGCAAACACAGGCCCCTACTTCTGTATCCAGTCGCAAATTGTACATAGAGAGCTACGGCTGTGCTATGAACTTTTCCGATAGCGAAATTATCGCTTCCATCATGGGCGAACACGGGTTTACGAGCACGCAAGACGAGCTAGACGCTGATGTCATTTTCTTGAACACCTGTGCCATTCGCGACAATGCCGAACAGCGCATTCGCGAGCGTTTGAAACACTTGCGAATGAATAAAAAGCGCAACAACGATTTGATCATCGGTGTATTGGGCTGTATGGCTGAACGCTTGAAAGACAAATTGTTGGAAGAAGAAAAGTTGGTCGATGTAGTGGCTGGACCTGACTCCTACCGAGAATTGCCCAAGCTGGTAGCCGAAGTAGACGAAGGGGGTCGCGCCATCAACGTTCTTCTGAGCCGCGAAGAAACTTATGGCGATTTGAATCCTGTTCGATTGAACACCAATGGGGTTACCGCGTTCATCTCCATCATGCGCGGTTGCGACAACATGTGCTCCTTCTGCGTGGTTCCCTTTACCCGTGGCCGTGAACGCTCTCGCGACCCTCAGAGCATCGTGAAAGAAGCCGTTCAACTGGCCGAACAGGGTTATAAAGAAATCACCCTCTTGGGACAAAACGTAGATAGCTATCTCTGGTTCGGTGGCGGCGCCAAAAAAGACTTTAAGAAACTGACCGAAGAGGAACAGGCATCCTCCGTTGATTTTGCCGATTTATTGGAAATGTGCGCTTTGGCTGTACCTGGAATGCGCATTCGCTACTCAACTTCTCATCCGCGGGATATCACCCCCAAGGTGATCCATACGATGGCCAAATACAAGAATATTTGCAACTACATCCATTTGCCTGCTCAAAGCGGAAATACCCGTGTTTTGGACATCATGAGCCGAAACTACAGCCGTGAATGGTACATGGATAAAATTGAAATGATTCGCGGCATCTTGCCAGACTGTGGCATCAGTTGCGACATCATCGCCGGTTTTTGCACCGAAACCGAAGAGGAACACCAAGACACCTTAAGCCTGATGGAATGGTCTCAATTTGACTTTTCCTATATGTACAAATACTCTGAACGCCCAGGCACCCCGGCTGCTAAAAAGCTAGTTGACGACGTTCCAGAAGAAGTCAAAGGTCGCCGTTTGAAAGAAATCATTGATTTGCAGAATCGCATGTCAACCGAGAAAAACCAACGCTATGTGGGTCAAATTGTTGATGTACTTGTGGAAGCTGACTCCAAGCGCAGCGATCAAGATTGGATGGCCCGCAACGACCAAAACATCGTAGTGGTTTTCCCCAAAGAGCAATACAAAAAGGGCGACTTCGTTCAGGTGAAAATTGAACGTGCGTCTACCTCCACCCTGGTGGGAGTGGCCGTGGGTTACGCAAGCCTGTAGTCTAAGATACCGTTTTACGAATACAGCGGTTTCAAATTCTCCAACATATCCTTGGTCATTCGATCCAAGTCATAGTCGGGTTTCCAACCCCAGTCTTCCCTTGCACGAGAATCGTCGATAACAGCGGGCCAACTATTGGCAATGGCTTGACGGTAGTCTGGATTGTAAGAAATGCTAAAATCGGGCACTTGTTTGGCAATGCTCGCCGCAATCTCTTCAGGTCCAAAGCTCATTCCGGCTAGGTTATAGCTGCTGCGAATTTTGATCTGATCAGCCGGGGCATGCATGATATCCAAGGTAGCCTTCAAGGCATCGGGCATGTAAAGCATTGGCAAAATGGTTCCTTCGCCCAAAAAGCATTCATGGTGACCCGTGGTCAGGGCATCGTGATAAATGGAAACTGCGTAATCGGTGGTTCCCCCACCGGGTGCTGACTTGTATCCTATCAAACCAGGGTAGCGCAAACTACGGGTATCTACTCCCCAGCGGTTGAAATAGTATTGGGCATACAATTCACCTGACAATTTGCTGATGCCGTATATGGTGGTAGGATCCATGGCACCAAACTGAGGGGTATCAAAGCGAGGCGTGTTGGGCCCAAAAGCCGCGATGCTGCTCGGCCAATAAACCTTTTTAATGATACCCATGTCACGAGCGGCATTCAAGACATGAAAAAGACCTTCCATGTTGAGTTTCCAGCCGAAGTCTGGGTTTTTCTCTGCCGTAGCGCTCAACAAAGCGGCCAAATGGTAAACTTGAGAGGGTTTATAGCGCTCAATAAGGCCTTTCAGTTTGGTTTCATCCAGCACATCTAGCTCCTCAAAGGGTCCCGCTTCAAAAACTGGATTGTCTGATTTGCGAATGTCTGAAGCCACCACATAGGCATCTCCGTATATACCGCGAAGGGCTTCCACCAACTCCGTTCCTAACTGGCCACAAGAGCCAATGACCAAAACCGTCTCTTTCGTCATGCTGCCGCAAAGTTGGGGCCTTCGCCTCAAACGGCAAAATGAGGGAATCCCCCTATTTTTGTGAGATGAAGAGTATGCGTTTCGTTGTCATCGGGATGGGCCACATTGGCTCTCGCCATGCCGAAACCTTGCGCTTACACCCCGAGGCCGATTGGGTAGCCTCGGTTGATCCAGATAGCAGCAAAGCCGTTGCGGGTATACCTCACTTTTGCCATCTTGATGAATTCTTGCATTCAGGCATTTCCTGCGACGCCGCTTCAGTAGCCAGCCCCAACGGCCTTCACGCCCAACAAGCCATTTCAGCCATGAAGGCCGGTTTGCATGTGGTTGTTGAAAAGCCCATGGCCCTATCTGGGGCCGATGTCCAATCCATGATTCAGGTTTCAAATGAAACCGGCAAAAGCCTAATTGGAGTCATGCAAAACCGCTATTCAGCCCCCAGTCAATACGTCAAATCTTTGTTGGATCAAGAAGCTTTGGGCAGCTTGTTCCGGGCCCAAGTTGACTGCTTTTGGAACCGCGATGAGCGCTATTACACTGGACACGCTTGGCATGGTTCTGCCGAATTAGACGGCGGTGTATTGTTTACACAGTTTTCTCATTTTGTCGATATGTTGCATTGGTTACTGGGCCCATTGCAACCATTTTGGGCTGAATCTAGCAACCACAACCACCAAAAAATCACCCCTTTTGATGACAGCGGCAGCATTGCCTTTTCCTTCGGAGAATCAGGTAGGGGCAGTTTCCGCTACAGCACCAGTGTACACCACCAGAACTTTGAAAGCACGCTGTCAATAATTGGTCAGCGTGGCACCATCAAATTGGGAGGCCAGTACATGAATCAGGTTCAATACGTCAATATCGATGGCCAAATCATCACTCCCAATCTCCCAGAGGTTCCAGCCAACGATTACGGATTATACAAAGGAAGTGCAGCCAATCACCACCACTTGATCCAAAATGCATTGGACCATTTGCTCAGAGGCGCGCCCATTACCACCCCTGCCGCAGACGGTTTGGCCGTAGTTGAATTCATTGAAAAGGCTCACGCCTTGGCCCGACAATCTTAATTGCGGAAAATTTTTTCAATTTTTTTTGGGGGATACCTGTTGGGAATGTGTTATACCTCTGAGCGAAGTACACAATTTGCATGAAAGTGTCAAAAAAACACTGCCTTATGTGCCTTGTAGACTTTGATTTAAGCAATAGATAGAAAAATCGTAATTTACCCTCGTTTTGCGCTGTGAGCCCTAAGAAACCCATATTGCCTCCTATAGATCCCGAATTTGAAGAATTCTGGAACATGGCTGAGTCTTTTCATCACCCGGAGACGGCATCGAATGATGCCGCTTGGGAGAGAATGAAGGCCGCCTTAGCCAATAAGGAGGAAGAGGAGTCATGGGGCACTCAATACCAGCATCCAGAAGCCGCCTCAAACGATGCCGCTTGGGAGAGAATGAAAGCCGCCATTCAGGCCAAGGAAGAATCCACCTTGGGCCAACAATACCAGCATCCAGAAGCCGCCTCAAACGACGCTGCTTGGGAAAGAATGAAAGTGGCCATTCAAGCCAAGGAAGAATCCACCTTGGGCCAGCATTACCAGCACCCAGAAGCTGCCTCAAATGACGCTGCTTGGGAAAGAATGAAAGCGGCCATTCAAGCCAAAAAGGCCGAAGAGCCCCGTCCATCTTACTTGAAAGTTTCCTTCAGTCGCCCAATGCAATGGGCCGCTGCCGCCAGTTTGGCTTTAATAGCTGCCGCTGCAGGACTCTTTGTTTTGAATCAAAACCCAGTGGCTCCCACAGCCTTGGCTATGCAAGAATACATCACCTTGCCAGGAGAGGTAAACAGCTATGAATTGAGTGACGGCTCTACCATCACCCTTAACGGCAACAGCCAATTGGAGTGGACCCAATACGAAAACGAACGCCACGTTGTTTTGAAAGGCATGGCTCATTTTGAAGTGGCCCCAAATGCCGAAGCCCCCTTCATCATTGAAACGCAACAAGGAACCGTTCGCGTTTTGGGAACCGGTTTTGATGTTACCGCCTACAACGACGGCGAATTTGATGTAACCGTAAGCCATGGTAAGGTGGAAGTCAAGCGAAACCAACAAAAGGTGGTGCTCACCAAAGGCATGAGCGTTCATACTGAAAACGGCCAACTGGCTCAGTTTGAAAAAGACACCGCCGCCGTTGATTGGAGAAGCAATGATTTGGTATTCAATGAGGCCTTGTTGGCCGACGTGATCAGAAGTTTGGAAAATCGTTTCGCCCTGAACATCGAATTACCCGATAACCTGTCTAAGGCCACTCGTTTCTCTGGAGTATTGTTGAACACCCCGTATTGGAATGCCCAAAAGGTAGAAGCGCTTTTGAAGGCCAAATTAGCCGCCCACATTGAGGCTGAAGCACAGGCCGAAAGCACGGCCCAATTGGAGCAGGTCAAGGAGCGAGCCGCTGCCGTAGCCCAGATACTGGAAAAAGAAGAAGCAGCTTTGGCTCAAGAACAGTCTGCCTCTCAAACCGAAAAATTCTACGACAGTGATGCTGACCGCATTCCAGACGCCATAGAAGGAACTGAAGATTTCGACGGTGATGGCATAGCCAACAACATGGATACCGACGCCGATGGAGACGGTATCTTGGATCGACTCGAAGGCTACGCCGATGCCGACAAAGACGGCAAACCCAACTTCCTGGATTTGGACTCTGATGGTGACAGCATTCCTGATTCTTTGGAGGGTTCAGGCGATGTCGATGGAGATGGCAAACCCAATTTCTTGGATAGCGATTCAGACGGAGACGGAATACCCGATAGAGATGAAGCTCCCGGACGCTACGATTCTGAACCTGGTACTCCCATTTTCGGCGAATAAGACCCAATGATGAAAATGGCCCATAGCATTGGGCCTTTTTCTTTGGTACTTTTGATTGGAATGAAAAAAGGCTGGCTGCTGGGAATCTGTTTGATGCTGGGAAATACCATCCTTGC
>JBJOHK010000110.1:0-5375 GCA_046047755.1 Bacteroidota bacterium
GTAATCAACAGTAAACCAGGCAGTAATTCTTCTATGTGCATAACGATACAAAGCACAAAACCCTACCTTTGGCAAGATATTTGATACTTAACACAAAGGAAAAATCGAAAAACCAGTATGCAAAACAATCAAGAGAAAAACAACAGCAAGACCCTGCTTTATTTCATTATAGCGATTCTCTTGCTCTTGAATGTGGGTCTGGCCTACCTATGGCAGACCGGCAACACCAAACAAGAAGCACTTACCGTGAGCAATAATGAGTTGACGGCTGAATTGACAGGTAAAGAAGAAGCCCTCATGCAAGCCCAATTGCTGATTGATCAATACCGTGCCGATAGCTTGACCTTGGCTGAAAACAATAAGACCATTTCTGCTGAATTGGTTGCCAAGAAAAACGAAATCATGAAATTGGTGGCTCGCATCAAGAGCGATACCAAACTTAGCCAAAGCACCATCAATGAACTCAATATGCAATTGGACGAATTGCGTCAGCGCATCGTCGAATTGGAGTCTGAGAATGCCGAATTGGTAGCTCGCAACGAAATGCTGCAAGAAGAGGTCAGCAGTTTGAACAACGAAAACGATGCCTTGGCCAAACAAGGTCGCATACTCAAGAGTTTTGCCGAGCGTTTGCAAAGTGCCGATTTGAAGATTGAAACCTTGAAGAAAAAGTGGTTGACCGGCAAAGAAACCGGTACCGTTCGCGCCAAAGATGTTGAGGCCTTCAGAATTAGCTTCAGCATCGCTGACAACAACTTTGCTCAACCCGGCGAACGCACCATTTATGTCAAAATCACCAGCCCTGAAGGCGTAACCATGTCAAACGGTAACGAAGGTGGAACCTTTGAATACTTGGACAAGTCTAGCCGTTACACATACAAAGTGAGCACCGAGTTTGAAAGCGAAGCCAAAGTAGTACCGGCCACCATCTGGAAACCCGTTCAAGGGTTAACTTCTGGCCAGTACTCTATCGAGTTGTATTGCGAAGGATACCGAATGGGTTCAGCCATTTTGAACTTGCTTTAATTGATCTTGGTCACAAAAAAGCCCGGCTGCTGCGCAGCCGGGCTTTTTTATTTAATGCAGTCTTCTGTGGCTATTTAAGGCTTGCCCAAGGCCTGCACCTTGCGCTGAGCTATCTCGGCCAATTCTGAAGAGCCGAAGCTCTCAATTACGACATTCCAAGTGGCCTGAGCATTGAACTCATCGCCCTCTTTCAAGAAGGCATCTCCCAATAGAATCAAGGCTTTGCCCACCCAATAATCGTAGCCATTGAATCGATCGAGCACAGCATAACAAGCCTCTTTGCAGAGCTCCAAGCTGTCAATGTTGTAGTACAATTCACCCAATCGGAATTGAGCCTCGGCCGCAAAGCGATTGTCGTCTTTGCCCAAAATCGATTCCAAGGCCGATTTGGCCATCTCGGTTTTGCCCAATCGTATGTGAGACTTGGCCAAAATCAATTCCGACTCCGTGCGCAGATCACCGCTGACACCCGGATCATCCATCACTTTGCGGGCCAGCAACTCCAATTCTTCGGTCTTGCCCAACTTTTGGTAGCAATACAACAGGGAAGTCCATGTTTGGGTGCGGGTATCACGCGATTTGGTAATGGCCTCCAATTCCACTACGTATTCGACAATGTCTTCGCATTTGGCGTCTGTGCCCATAATCTTCAGCGTAGCTAACAACGCATCTTCTTTGTAATCCAAGCTGCTGGATTTTGCGACCTTTTTGTAATGCACCAAGGCATTGGCGGGTTGTCCCAATGTTTCGTGGCAAAGAGCTTTGAAGTAATTCGCATTGATCACAAAAGCTCCACTCTCCTGCTCTTTCAAATAAGATTCAAAGCTATTGATGGCCTGCTGGTATTGGGATTTCTCGTATAGAGCATAAGCGGTCTCGTACAACAAACTATCCTGTTCGCTGAAACGAATTCCCCCACGGTTCTTGGCCCACTTGACATACTCGGGAGCGCGACCGGTTTCTTGGTAAATGCCTTTGACCATTTGAGCAGCCGCTTTGGCTTCAGGGGTACCGGGGTATTTGTCGTAGAGCTGGGTGTAGGCATTGACAGCATCATCGATGCGCTCTTGGTTGTAATACAAACGACCTAACGTAGAATAGGCTCGGCTCGCAGCCAAATTATTGGGGAACTGCTGAACGACGTATTCCAAATACTTGACGGCCTGATTGGGTTGTTCCAAAATCATGTACTCGGCGGCCAGTTCGCTGTAGGCATCAACCAAAAAACGAGAACCGCTGTATTCATTGGTCAAGCGCTTGAGCGTGGTTATTTTCTCTTCGGCATTTCCTTTCAACCCATAGATCAGGGAACTTTGGAACAGAGCGTAGTCGGCGTCGGCACCGCGCTTACCGGTCACATAGGCATAGGCCTTCAAAGCCTCATCCAATTCTTTGGCCATAAAGTGACAATCGCCTGAACGCAAGTATGCATCTTGAACCAAACGCTCGTCGTAACGGCCTTTGGAGACACGGTCAGTAAAACCGTCAAAGTACTGCGCAGCTCGACCGTATAACTTGTCTTTGTAAGAGATATAACCCAAGCCATAGTAGGCATAGGCAAATTCTGAAACTTCTGAAGCCCCGCTCATATCCAAAAACTTGAGATAGGCATTTTGGGATTCGGCGACATTGCCCATTTGGCCATTGGCTTCGGCAATCCAAAAACGAGATTCAGCCGCCATGGCTTTATCAGCCTTTTTAGAGGAACATTTCTCAAACAACTCTATGGCCTGACCGAAGTCGCGGGCTTTGTATAGTTCCTTTCCACGATTGAGGGTAACGCGCTGGTACAAGATCTCCGTCTGGGCATCCAGATTGTCGAGTTGATCCAAGAGGGCTACCGCTTCGCGGTAGGAATCGGTTTCCAATAGCAAGCGAGCTTTTAGCTTGGTCGCTTCCTTGGCATTGGCTGAGCGTGGAAAGAGCTTCACGAATCGATCCAGCAAGGCGATGTTGTTGGGATCCGACAATTGGACGGCCAACTTGGCTTGATTGAACAGGGCCAATTCTGCGATTTCTTTGTTGTATCCGCTGCGATAGGCCTCGCCGTAGGCGGTTTGTGCCTCTCGATAATTCTTCAACTTCAACAGGGCATTCCCCAAGCTGAAACTAGCCATTTGGCTAATGGAATCGCCTTGAGCCGCCACTTTGCGGAGCCAAGGTAAACTTTCTGTGAACGAACCTGATTTGTACAGCGAGTAACCGATTTCGTATTGTTCGGCAGTCGACAAAGATTCGGGATTCGGATCAGCCGCCATAAAGGCTTCGGCCGCCTTGGGGTAATTCTGTAAGCGGTAATTGCACTTGGCTTTCAACATTTCCACCTCACTGCGATCAACGCCCTTTTGAGGCTTATCTAGTTCAGCCAAAGCCGCTGCATAATTGTCCAATTGGTAATAAATCTGAGCGATGTAGAACGAAACACGAGCATAGCCTAGGTCTCTCACCGCTTTGAAAGCGTCAATGGCTTCTTGGTAATGTTGATTGCGCAGCTCGGCATAGGCGTAGTAGTACTGGGCCAAATCTTTGTATTCGCCCCCGCTTTGGGTCAAGGGCTTGAAACCTTCAGCGGCCTTGTCATAATCACCAACGCTCAAGTAACAATTTGAGCGACGAAAGGCGAATCGGTCGCGGTCATCGGGACTCAGGGCGGCAGCATCTACGTCTTTGTAGTAGCGCAAAGCCGAGCGGTAGCGAGGCTTTTCGTACTCGTAATCACCCAAGGCCACACTGGCCTCGTTCGACTGAATCGAACCCGGATGCCTATCCAAGAATTGCAGCAAGGTCACCTCTCCATCCACATGCCCAGCTTTCAGCTTGGACATGGCCAAATAAAATTCAGCCTCATCCAAACGAGATTCAGACAACTCGGAACCTAGGTAATGCTCAAACTGGGCAATAGCCGCATTGTAGCGTCCCTCCTGGTACAACTCCATACCCCGATCCAGGAACATCCCGGGCATACGATTCACCGCGTGCTGCTGAGCAAACGCAACTGAGCTAGCCAAAGCCAGCAACGAAAGGAAAGCAATCCTCATACTTCAAATCTACCCCTCGCGTGCGCGTGAAAAGAGGGGCTTTATGCACCGTAACTAAGGGTGAGTCCTGCAGTGTACAATAGACTCAATCGCCCAGTTCCAAACCTAGCAATTCAGCCAAAATCAAAGCGTTTGCTCGGTTGTCAAATTGCTGCCCCATGCGTTCTTTTCTGAGCTCAATTTCCTGTTGGCCAAAAGAGAGATTCCAGCATTCATCAATGGCCCTAACCAGATCTACAGCCTCCCTCCCTATAGAGCACAAATCCTCCAAGCCGGTATCATCAATCATGGGCCCATTGACCACACAATGGCGCCCTCGATGAAGGGCATTGAGCAATTTGAGTTTGATTCCCGTTGATTGAAAAGTAACCAAAGCATTTACATGGGCTGACGAGACCAAATCCAAGACCTCATCAGCACCAATATTGGCTTTGAGTTCAACATGGTCATACCGAGCTACCGCTTGCTGCAATTCAGCTGACGGGTGGTTACCCGCAATCACACAGGGATGGGATACTTGAGGAAAGACTTCTTTGACTAAATACAGGGCCGCCCGGTTATTTTCTGGCACGGCCAAATTGCCATGATAGAGCACGAATTCTCCTCGCCCTTCTGCGCTCAACACATCTGAATTGGGGTGAAAAGCCGGAACATAACTCGTCTTACCGTAAATCTCCTCGAAATACTGTGTCTCCAAGGGCGAAATAGCCGCAATGGCTTGTGCATGTTTCAAAACAGGCTCCCAAGCCTTCAAGCGCTCAGATTCAATTCGAAAAAAGTACTTCTTAAAAAACGACCCTTCGGCCTCTTCCAAAGCACTGTAGTAGTGGTGCTCTACGTTGTGTGCCCTCACTACTTTCACGCGCTGTTTCAAATCAAAATGATTCAAGAAAAAGGTCGAATGCAATCCCTCGAACAAAATAGGATACTTATCGCGCCGCAAGCGATACAGCAAACGCTCATCGTCACGGGTAATCACTACATAGGGCAGCTCCCCCAGAAATGGATTTTTAAACCTTCTGCGCTCGTAATAATAGGTCTTTACACAAAGAGCGTCCAAATCGGCTGAGGCGGTTTTCCCATCGTATAAAAACACGTGTAATACGACTTCAGCCCCCAGATCTACCAAGGCCTTGAGCTTGAAATACATATCGATTGACCCCCCGTAATTGGGAGGATAAGGCTGGTCAAAACAAACGATATGGACGCGCTTCTTGCTCATGATTTCACCGGCAACACCTGGGACCAAATTTCGCCCAATTTTTGGGATTCTCGAGCCCACACCCACTCCTGCCCGGCTTTCAAACATTC
>JBJOHK010000111.1:0-2954 GCA_046047755.1 Bacteroidota bacterium
GCCCTTAGCATGTTGGCTTTCAATTGGGTCATCAAGCAAACCTCTGCATTAGAAGCCAGTACCAATACCTTCATCATTCCGGTTATGGCCGTGGTTTGGGGCATTCTTGATTCAGAGGCACTGACTTGGAACATGTTTGCGGGCTTGTTGCTCTCTCTCGCTGCCGTATATTTGGTGATGAGACGATGACCGACATTCAATCTTTGCTACAGCGTTTGGGCCTAGGCGCCGAACTTCCTTCAGCCTCAACTGGCCTAAAGAATCAAATCTGCAACACGCCCCTTCACAAGGACTTTAGCCCAGTAGATGGAGCGCTAATTGCCAAATTTCGATACACCGATGTAGAGGCTTATGAGCATTCCATTTCGACGGCTCAAGCTGCTTTTCTGGAGTGGAGAACCTGGCCTGCACCCAAACGCGGCGAAGTCGTTCGCCAAATTGGCGATGCCCTTCGCCAACACAAGCAAGACTTGGGTACTTTGGTCAGTTACGAAATGGGCAAAAGCCTGCAAGAGGGCTTGGGTGAAGTTCAAGAGATGATTGACATCTGTGACTTTGCTGTCGGATTGAGCCGCCAATTGTACGGCTTGACCATGCACTCCGAACGACCCGATCACCGCATGTATGAACAGTGGCACCCTCTGGGGGTGGTGGGCATCATTTCTGCCTTCAATTTCCCTGTGGCTGTTTGGAGTTGGAATGCCATGATTGCCGCGGTTTGTGGCAATGCATGCCTCTGGAAACCCAGCGAAAAAACGCCGGCAACGGCCATGGCCATTCAGCATATTTTGGCTGATGTACTGAAGCGAAATCACTTGCCAGAAGGCTTGTTTTGCGTCATTCAAGGAGGTCGCGAAGTCGGCGAATGGATGTCAAACGACGAACGAATGCCATTAATTAGCGCTACTGGCTCTACACGCATGGGTAAAGAAGTGGGAAAAGCCGTGGGCGCTCGTTTGGGCAAAACCATATTGGAATTGGGTGGAAACAACGCCATCATCGTTTCCCCTCAGGCCAATTTGGATATGCTCTTGATTGGTACCGTTTTTGGAGCGGTGGGCACGGCTGGGCAGCGCTGCACCAGCACTCGTCGACTCATCATTCACGAAAGCATTTACGAAGAAGTAAAAACCAAATTGGTTGGGGCCTATGCCCAATTACGCATTGGCAACCCCTTAGACGAAAGCAACCATGTAGGGCCCTTGATTGATACCGATGCGGTAAAAAATTACCAAAATGCTTTGCAGAAATTGCAAGAAGAAGGGGGCCGTATTTTGTGTGGAAACCGGGTTTTGGAAGGCGAGGCATACAGCAGCGGTTGTTACGTGGAACCCAGTATTTGCGAAGCTGAAAACCACTTTGAAATCGTTCAGTCTGAGACCTTTGCTCCCATTTTATATCTATTGAAATACAACACCTTGGACGAAGCCATCGACCTACAAAACGGTGTCAAACAAGGCTTGTCGAGTGCCATATTCACTCAGAATCTCCTTGAAGCAGAACAATTCCTGTCGGCTCGAGGCAGCGACTGCGGTATTGCCAATGTGAACATAGGTACTTCTGGGGCTGAAATCGGCGGTGCCTTCGGTGGGGAAAAGGAGACAGGCGGAGGCCGTGAAAGCGGCTCAGATGCTTGGAAAGCCTACATGAGACGCCAAACCAATACGCTGAATTACGGCAACAGTCTTCCCTTGGCTCAAGGCATCAGCTTCGATTTTTAAATTCGACAGCACCCCAAAAGGCAATAAAAAGCGGTTTTTCAACGTTTTAGATGCCCGCTCCTGTTAGGAAAAACAGGCCCGCGGCCCTATTTTTGTTCACTAAGCCTTATTGATATGAAATGCATTTCACGGGTATTGGCTTTGTGCTGCCTTCTAAGCGTAAGTTTTACAGCGCAAGCCCAAACCAAAGGATTTAAAGGAAAACCCATCGAAGCCGGTCTGTTTTTAGGCGGTTCCAACTACATGGGGGATCTCACTCCTAGCATAGCTTTTGGGGAAACCCATTTGTCCGGCGGTTTGATTTGCCGATTCAATTACTCTGATTTTTTGACCCTTCGCGGCAATGCGGTCTTCGGTCGAATCAGCGGGGATGATAAAAATTACGGCGACATGAATGGAAGCGCAGACGAGGCCTTCCGTTACCAGCGCAACCTGAGCTTCAGGAGCAACGTGATGGAAATTTCTGCCATCGCCGAATGGAACCTAGCCGGATTCGGCGAGACCATGCGCGATCGACCTTCGTCTCCCTATTTATTTGCGGGAATAGGAATTTTCAAATTCAATCCCTTGGCTCAATTCAATTACATGCCTGATGTAACCGATGCGGCTGGATACAAAATCCACGACCCCCAATTGGAGAAATTCGATGGGCAGTGGATCGAGTTGCAAACTTTGGCAACCGAAGGTCAAGAGACCACCAAATTCAACGACCGTCGTCGTTACCCCTTGACCCAAATCTGCATTCCCATTGGTATAGGCTACAAAGCCCAATTTGATGATTACTGGGCCATTGGCATGGAATTCGGCATTCGCCAAACATTCACAGACTACATGGACGACATCAGCAAGGATTACGTAGACGAAGCCATCGTAGGTGGAAACAATGGCTTGTTGGCGGCGGCCTTGGCCGATCGCTCACCGGAGTTGGGTTATACCAAGTTTGAGTTTGGCACCCAGCGCGGTGACAATTCTCGCTTTGACCGTTACATGTTCTTTGGACTGACCCTCACTCGAAAAATCGTAGGTGGCAAAACGGTCTGCTTCCAATTCTAACTTTTTACTAGGGACTGCTTGCAAAGCCCTATTGGGGTTGATGATTCTTCATCCCCTGTCACTGAATGCCCAAAAATGGTTTGCCGGGCGCCAAGAAATGGGCGTTTGCTTGGGCCTGAGCGGATACATGGGTGATTTGACTCACGGTACGACCACTTTGGATCAATTGCATCCGTCGGC
>JBJOHK010000112.1:0-10042 GCA_046047755.1 Bacteroidota bacterium
ATTCAAAAACAAGGCATTACGAGCATTGTCACCCTCAACGGCCCCTCCCAGGGTGGTGTAAATATCTTGGTCTCCGTCGTTATCCAGATCGCCGAAAGCAATACCATGGCCTTTCTGCAAATGGCCCAAACCTGATTGGGATGTCACTTCAGCAAAGCCCTTTCCTCCTTGGTTCAAAAAGGCACGATTCGGCACCAAGCTGTTGAATTCAAACGCGCCTGTTCCGGCATAGAAATCAAAATATCCGTCGTTGTTGAAATCACCAAAATTGAAACCCATGGCATAAATCATGCGATCAACCCCCACCTGTTTGGATACCTCTTGAAAACGCTCATTGCCCAAATTGCGGAACAACTTGGCTTTTTCTACACCGGTTTCCATCCCCAACATTTCAGCGCCTACTTCGTATCCGACTCGGCTCAATGTTGGAATGGGGAAAGTGGCCACGAGTATGTCGTCCCAACCGTCTTGGTCATAGTCCATGATGATGGCTGGAAAACTCATTTCAGGCCCCTTCAAACCGGCCTTCGCCGCAATGTCTTCAAAGACCGGTTTTCCATTTTTCATGCCGCGGTTCATGAACAGGTGGTTTTGACCCTTCAAGGAAGACAGGTACAAATCCAGTTTTCCGTCTTTGTTCATGTCGCAGAACAGTGCAGCCTTGGCCCAACCAAATTGCTGATCCAATCCGTATTCCTTGATGGATTCTTTGAAGGTACCATTGCCTTGGTTGATGAACAGTTCGCAGGGAAACTGGTATTTATCGTTGTTCTCGTTGGCAATGAAAACGTCCAACCAACCGTCGCCATTGATATCGCCCCAAGTGGCCGTTTCGGTGGGTCTAAACGCAACCATACCGGCGGCCATGGTCACATCGCTAAAAGTGCCATCGCCGTTGTTGCGAAGCAGGCTATTGGGCCATTCTCCTCCCTCGTCTAGCCAAGCACCGCGCAGCAACAAAATGTCGACATAGCCGTCGTTATCAAAGTCAGCTTGTTTGGCGTTCAAGCCTCCGCGTATGCCCTTTAGCATGCCGCTGTTGGTCGCATCGTTGAACCCTCCTTGACCGTCAGATAAAAAGAGTCGCACATTGTCGTACAAGCCATATCCTGAGCAGAATACATCCAAGTAACCGTCGTTGTTAAAATCCTCGACAACGGCACCGCCAGACAGGCCGTCGACATCCATTCCCAGGTCCATAGCCGTATTTTGAAATGGCTGCATCAGGCTTTCCTTGGACTCTTGAGCCGCCAAATCCATTCGATAGGCAGCGGGCACTCCATCGGGGTATTGGCCCAAAGTCATGTAGGCCACATTGAGCAGATAACGCGATTGAATATCCTGCGGATATTGGGATAATATTTCTTCCAAAACGGCTGATGCCGCCTGTGAACCCGTTTTGTTGCTGTGCCAAGCCTGGGGCTTGAGCGGAACTATACAAGAACTGTTGTTGTGATTGGCCAAGCAGTTGTCGTTCTCCCCTTTTCTCAGATAAGCCAGGGCCAATAGGTCGAAAACAGGTTTGAATTCAGGATCTCTCAAAGCCGATTCGCGACCACCCGGATAATGGTCCATCATTTTCAACAAGGTCTGTATACAATCATCAACTTGACCCGCGTTCAGCAACTCAAAACAGTATCGCTGCTCCCAACGAATGACGTTGGTTGAGTTGTTGAATTTGGGTGTATTGGCTAGCATCAACTGAGCCCTCTTGCCGCTCAGATAGTAGTTCTTGAATGGATCGGCTACCACGGCAATTGAATCCAACAATTTGACCATGGCACGATTCCCCGCAAAGCGAGGGTCAGTTTCCCATTTTATCGAATCAACCTGCTGTTGACTTTGCTCATTCTGCTCCGATTGGCATGCTACCAACCCCACAAGAACCGTAACCCAAACGGCCCACTTTCCACTCCTATTCACTCGTAAAATTTAAAATCCAGTTAACTTGTTAACTGAATCTTCAGCCCTGTATTGCGTGACTAGCGCAAACTGACAGGACTATGGCAAATGGCTAAAAATGATTTGTGCAACTTATCAAATAGTCGCCAAACATGACTCGGCTATGACATCAATAAGGGGGCATTTCTGGCTTGTTTGCCAAAATGCCTTCGATGCGATCCATGATCTCGGGAGTGAGACTTTGCGCATGAGCATCTGATTGCAATGTCTCGGCTAATTGCTCAGGTTTGGAAGCACCTAAAATGACGGTAGATACGTTTGGGTTTTTCAAGCACCAAGCGACGCCTAGCTGTGGCAAACCTATCCCCAATTCCTTGGACAACAATTGCAACTTCTCCACTTTGGCAAAATTCTCTTCTTGTAGCAATCGTTCAGCCAACCATCCCAGTTCTTCGCGTTTGAGACGAGCTGAATCTCCTTGTCCATTCTGATATTTTCCCGTCAATAATCCCGAGGCTAGGGGGCTCCATATTGTGGTACCCAAACCCACGGTCTTGTATATCTGACTGTATTCAACCTCCACTTTATCTCGAACCAACATGTTGTATTGGGGCTGTTCCACCACTGGCCCTATGAGATGGTATTGCTTGGCCACCATGTGGGCTTCCATGATTTCTTGGGCACTCCACTCTGAGGTTCCCCAATAGAGAATTTTGCCTTGTTGAATCAAGTTGTGCATGGTCCATACCGTTTCTTCAATGGGAGTAGCCTTGTCTGGGCGGTGGCAGAAATACAGATCCAAGTACTCCAATTGCAAGCGTTGCAACGCTTGGTGACAAGCTTCAACCAAGTGCTTTCGGCTCAATCCACGCTGTGTGGGGACCTGTGCCCCGGCTCCAAAAAAAGCTTTCGAGGAAACAATGTATGAATCGCGGCTCCAGTCTCTCGCCTTGAGAATGCGGCCCATTACTCTCTCTGACTCTCCATTGGCATATACCTCGGCATTATCAAAGAAATTGACACCGGCTTCATAAGCCATGTCCATCAAGCCTTCGCTGACAGAATCACCGATTTGATTGCCAAAGGTGATCCAAGACCCAAAGCTCAAACGAGAAACCATCAGACCTGTTTTACCGAGATTCGTATATTCCATGTTCCAAATATACATTGGCCCTTTGGCACTTGATTTGCTGCGTTCATGACCGTGAGACTCCACCTGTTTATCCTACTCCTTTCTCCCATTTTAGCTTGGGCTCAAAACCCTATACTTCGCTGGAAAGAAAAACAAGCATGGAGCTCCTTGAAGCAAGAACACAGCAAAGAAGCCTTGGTACAGTTTGCGGCCCTTTGTCAAAATCCAAAATCAGCCTCGGCTTCCAACTTCTTAGGATGGGCACTAGCTTTCAGCGAACCCGATCGACGCCAAAACTTAGACAGCGCTTGGTGGGCCGTAGATTCTTCCCTTCATCTGTACTTGGCTTCCTCGCAAGGGTTTCACCGTCGCGGCCCCGCGAATTGGAAACTCTTGGACTCTCTATATGGCATTCGGTCTAACTACATACTCGAACACCACTTCCCTACTAACTGGGAATCTTATTGTTCGGGCTTAGCCACTTTGAACCACATACAGTCTCATGCCTTGGATTCTTGGTCCCACATCGAATCTGTTTATCAATTTTGGCAGCCTTTGTACCAATCTCAACACGATTCCCTAGAAGCCGCTCCTGTATTAAACAGCTTCGATATTGAGAAAGCCGTAGCCTTTACATCCCAGGCATCGGCCCGATGGAAAGGCCCCTTGCAAGACAGTATACACCAATGGGCCTGGCGCTTGGCCTGCCAAGTACATACGGAAGCCGCCTACCAAGCGTACTTTGAAACCTACCCCAATTCTCCCTACCACGAATTGGCCTTATCTAAAGCTGATGAGCGGGCCTACTTCGCTGCGGTTGAAAGCGCAGATCCAGAAGCATACAATCGCTATTTGAACGATTATCCAAGTGGTCAATTCACCTCCCGCTCTCAGTTTTATTTGGCCTATACAAGCGTAAAGCCTGTTCCTGTCTTACTACCAAGCAAACATTACAAATACGTTGACTCTAGCACTATGAAGGTTTGGCTCAACGATAGTTTTGATTTTGCTTGGCCCTTCCAATTGAAAGAAAACCGAGCCATTTGGACCGAAAATGGAGCAACATTTTTTACCCAACATGGCCTAACACTCGTCAATGACCAGCAAGGAAATGGAAAATATTCCTACATCAATAAGGCTGGTGAGAAGAGAGAATTGCAACAGGGCTATACCGTTTTTGATGAACTCATCCAAGCAAGTCCCCAACTCTTGTTTGTTCGCGTCTTAGGGCAATGGGGCTGCTACCACTCCAGTGACCAATGGATATTGAATCCAGCCTATTCAGAATTGAAAATAGACACCGCTCATTCTGTCTTATTCGCTCGGTCTAGCCAAGGTTGGCGTTTGTTTGACTATGACGGAAAGGCTCTCTTGGACCAACCATTACCGGAAAGCAATTTTCAGGAAACAGGCAGCATACAGCTTTCTTTGCCTTCCTTGTATTGGATAGTAGAATTACCCGATGGAAATGCCATTTTGAACGCCCGCACCATGACACTCTCCACAGAGCGTTATTCCGAAATTTCCGAATTCAAAAAGGGTGTTGCAGTGGCATCAATGAGTCATTCAAAAGCCATTCTGGACAGCAGCGGGGTACGTTTTTCTGCTCCAAGCATCGAAGAGTTTGTTGGAAATTGGGCGGTATACCAGAATGAATTAGGGCTTTACGGTGTCATCGATCGATCATTCGTTTCGGTGCTTCCCGCCAAACACAAGAGCATTCAACTTTTCTCATCAACAGGCCCGCACACCAAACATGCCATTGTTTACCGCCCGCAGTCTAAAAACTCAGCGCTTCGATTGTTGAATAACAGTGTGCAGACAGTGAGCACACCCGAACCCATTATTGAGGCCATGAGTCTGGGCAACTCTCTATTACTCTTATTGTGCAAAAAAGGATATTACCTGTATTCCATTCAGAGTGAATCCATTCAAAATTCGAAACCCTTTGATTTTGTTGTCCCCATTTCAAAAATCAGCTTTTTGACCTTCAGCAAAGATTCAGATACATTCAGTTTATGGGTTGACCGAGCATGGATGGGATGCCGCATTCAAAGACCCGATAGCCGGGCCATAAACAAGGTACCCATAGCACTCGACCGCCATTTGCTCTTGTTGGAAAGCCGCGGCAAGAAAGGCGTTTGGAACCCCACTTTGGAACAGTGGGAATTGAGTCCATTATACGATGAAATAATCGCTTTAGACAATGGTACATTTTTAACTACCATAGACGGACAGTCAGCCATTGAATCAAAAGAAGGAAAGCTCCTAATTTGTCAGGCGCAAGATGCTTCTGGGCTTCAATTCCCAGGATACTATTTGATACTAACTGACCTAGGACCTACATGGATTTCAACTGGAGGGCAACTTTATTAGCCACGAAAATTTCGGCGGCACATGGAAATGTCAGCCCACTGTTAGTATTTTCGGGTAACTAAGAATTATGAAAAGAAAACTTACCCTTTTTGCGCTTGCCGCAATCTCAGTCCTAAGCATGAATGCTTGCCGCTACGAGGAAGGCAATAAACTATCCTTGAGAAGCCCCGATGGTCGTTTGACAGGTCGCGTTTGGGAAGTCGTCAAAGACGAAACCCGAATTCTTACCAATCTAACTTACCAATTTGAATTCAGCGAAACCGGCACCTACACCATGAAGCAGGTATATACTGACCCTTTCAATGGAAACGTAATCACCGATAAATTCAATGGTACTTGGACATGGGGAGACGGAAAGAAATCTCTGAAGTTTCAACTTGACAACCAAACAGACCTAACAACGGTCAACATTACCCGTTTGAGTGCCAAAGATTTGTGGGGCACTTATGACAATGGTTTTGACTCGCCAGTTGAACTCAAAGCTCTTGATTAATACCTATGAGGAAGTTACTGGTACCCGGCATCTTGTCGGGAGTGATCCTATTTATTTGGCAGTTCCTTTCGTATGGCGCTATTAATCTGCACGAACAGGGTCAGCGTTTGACAGAAAAACAAGACTCCATCATGGAGTTTTTGAATGGCCAGAACTTGGAGGAGGCTAGCTATATCGTACATTCTTCCGCACCAAATTCAAAAGGGCCAGACGACATGGCCAATATGGAGTTCTATCAAGGTAAACCCTGGGCTAAGGTGAGTTACCATAAAGCCGACAACAGCAACATGGCCATGAACATGGTACGTGGACTTTTGGTCAATTTCATAGTGGGCCTAATGGCCTTGTACCTATTAAGCTCTATGGGCGCCATGTCTTTGGTTCAAGGATGCTACAAAGGCATGATCATTGGCAGTATAGCCTTTTTGGTAGAACCTTATACCAACCACATTTGGTATCAGAGTTATGGAATATGGGCCCATTTGTTGGATGGCTTGATACCTTGGTCGATCATTGGATGTTTATACGCCAGGTTTTGGCAGAATAAACGCAGTACAAGCACCTTGTAAAACGTAGACTTTTTTATGACAAAGCCCCTTCATCCCGAAGGGGCTTTTTTTATAGACCTTGCTTTACCTTTGTTCTACCATGAAAATTAAATTTGTTCTGTTTGCTGCTGCCATTTTGACTTTTGCCGCTAGCTGCAAAGAGGAGGAGCCCGTTCCTCCCACCAACACTGAGTTATTGACTGCTGGTCCTTGGATTGGTAGCGGTTTGACAGCCAACCCCGGTATCGATCCTTTCGGAACCGGAACCCCTATTACCGACCTGTGGGCTTCCCCTTTGGTAAGCGCTTGCCAAAAGGATGACTTCACTACCTACAAAACTGATGGTACGTATGTGACCGATGACGGAGCCACCAAGTGTGATCCTGCCGATCCTCAAACAGTAACGGGAACTTGGCAATTTGCCGCTAACGAAACCCAAATGGTTTTGGATAGCTCTCCTTACACCATCACCAAATTGGATGCCTCTAACTTGGAATACCAGGTTTTCGAGCCTTTCTTCCAAAGCACATTCACAGTAACCTTCATTCGCAAGTAATTCCTTGCCATGATAGCATAGAAAAGGGCGGCCCATGGGCCGCCCTTTTCATTAACCAACTCTATGAAACCACTACTTACTCAAATAGGATTCATAAGGTTAAACACCAAAACCGTGCCCATCCCCCAAATTGGGAGCTAGATTCCGATAAAAAGACTCTTTTGACGGATTAGTGAATCAAAATCTATTGAAACCCTTAGGCTTGCCGCAAAGAAGCAAAGTCTCTGCCCGTGGGGCTTTCAAAAATGTCCAAGCCAAACAAACCGGCTACGGCAAAAATGTGATCGAAAATATCGGCTTGAATTCCTTCATAGGTAGCCCATTCCTTGTCAGTTGTAAAGCAATAGATCTCCATAGGAATGCCCTTATCAGTAGCCTGTAACTGTCTAATCATGCGCACCAAATTGGGATTTACCATGGGGTGGTTTTCAATGTAGGCATTCATGTACATCCTGAATACTCCCAAGTTGGTCATCTGACGACCATTAGCCTCGATCGACTTGTCGGCCCCAAGATTCGAATTGTAAGCATCAATTTCTGCTTGCTTGGCTAATAGGGAATCGTGAATGAGTTGGACCCCCTTAAACCTCTCGAACATGGCTGAATCTACAAATCGAACCGATGAAATCTTAATGTGCACCGCTCTTTTGATTCGACGACCCTCACCTTCTTCCATGCCCCTCCAATTTTTGAACGAATCAGCCGTGAAAGCATAGGTTGGGATTGTAGTAATGGTCTTATCAAAGTTGCGAACTTTCACGGTGGTGATGTTGATTTCAATCACATTACCATCAGCACCGTATTTCTCCATGGTGATCCAATCGTTGATACGCAAAATGTCGGTACCGGAAATTTGTATAGAGGCTACAAAACCCAAAATGGTGTCTTTGAAAGTCAAAATGATGATGGCACTCAAGGCACCAAATGCGGTAAACAAAGACCAAAGTGGCTGGTCGCTGACCACGCTAATCACAAACAGCACACCCATGATCCAGTTGATGATGTTCACCAATTGGGTATAGGCTCCAATGGGTTTATCGCGGAAATAATCCGTCTCGGAGAGTATAACTTTCAAAGCCCGTAAAACAGACTGAATAAAGAGAACGATCGCGATGACTATGTACACATCAACAATGTGCCTTAGCGGATTGATAAAATCTGGAAAGTCGGCGAATACTATGCCCAATGAAGCCTTGGCCAGAATAGCAGGTACCACGTGAGCCAATTGACGAAACACCCGTTTTTCTACCAGCACATCATCAACAGTTGTTTCGGAATTCTCTGCCAATTTGGTCAGGAAACTCAGCATCCATCGGCGAGTGAGAAAATCGGCCAACAGAATGGCTAGGACCAAGATCCCGATCATAACCAACAGGTTTACTCCATTGGCTATTTCTTGACCTACTCCCCATTCAAGAAGTTGGTTTTTCAAAAATTCAGCACAGCGTTTTTCGAAGTTCCAGGCACTCAGCATGATTCAAAAATACGAATTCTGCCGAGGGGGGGGCAGGACTGAATTAAAATGTGTCTAGCACAGCAGACCACAGAGAATGGCGCAATTCTAGAGAGCGCAGGGCAACTTGCTTAGCTTCTTCCCATTTTTGACCATCATTTCCACATAGCTCTTGCATCAATTGCAAACTCAAGGGGCCATGATCATCGCCGTCCAATTCTATGTGGCGCTCGGTATAGTAAATCAAAGAAGCCAACTCCGAATGATTTTTGTGAAGAGAATTCAACAAGGGCAGAAACATATCGGGTATTAAGTCTTCTCGCCCAAAAGTAAAGGCCGAAGCTACCGCATGTACTGGTGCCGATTCAGCCAAACCCAAATGAAACTCAACAAATTCAACAATAGCCGCAGGCAACCCGGCCTGATGCAAGGCTGTTTTCCAAGGAGAGCCCGCTTTAATCTGAGCCAATAAATTCTGTATGGCACGATCATCAGCCCCAGCGGCCTTCATGGCTTCGTTATACATTTCAAAGTGAGACAGACTCCGACCATCAGGCAAAACATCGCTTTCCTCACCTAGAACAATTTCGTTTACGAAACGACGTAAAGTAGGGTTGGAACTTGGCATCCATGGCAATTCAACCCCTGTTAGTTCTTTTTGTAAACGCTTCAACAAGGTCATGAAATCCCAAACGGCAAAAACATGGTATTCCATGAAGGTCTGAAGGCGCTCAATCGAGTTGATTTCTTGATAAATGGCATGATTCAGAACTTCCAACTTTTGGGATTGAATGTGTTTTTGCAAGTGCTCGACTTCAGGATTCATGATTCGTTTGCAAAGAAACGACTAGGCCTTTACTAAGGTTTGGACCGTTTTATCACAATTGTGTAATTCCTAGCCTCCAAATCCATTCAGTATTTACCCCGTTAGTTAGAATCTTAACACAGTAAAATAAAGGCAACTTTAATATTACTGACATTAGTGTTAAAGGCTCCTCCACTAAATTCGCATACAAGTACGTACAAAAAAACATGTTCAATCAATTGTGGTCTTGGATTCGGGGAAACAAAACCCCCAGGTGGCTGAAACGGTTAGCCAAAAACGGGGGAATGACTGAGCGAAAAGCCGCAAAAAAAACGGCTCAACTAAACCGAGCGCTTGAATTGAACAACCAACAACAGAGAGCGATTTACCAATCAGAACTTCAGTACCAAAACGCCAAAGCCAAAGCTTGGAATGAATACCCCCATGCACCTGCTGTCTTTAAAGAACTGTGCACAGAAGCCAAAGATTTACGCAACGGGCAGTTTCAAAAAGATTTGAGCAAAGAACAATGGGCCGATTTTGAAGTCCTGAGCAAAAGAGCCCAATCCAAGAGCTCTAGCCAATCAAAAAGACGCAAAAAAAGAAGCGGACGTTAATTCTCAGCCGCAACGCGGTACTGCACAGTGTAGTCACCTCGCTCGGCACTAAAGTCTTCAGAGAAGACCTTTTCTACGGCTTCATCAGCCCCCAGACGGTTAATGACTCTGAGATAGCCAGAATAACGCACACCCAAACCTCCGTAATCGCTGTGATAGT
>JBJOHK010000113.1:0-5099 GCA_046047755.1 Bacteroidota bacterium
TTGCACCCCGGTTTAGAATGGGGCGATGTGTTCAAAGGAAAGTGGAAGCCTCACCCTTCGGTAGCTTTGCTAGCCAACTCTCCCATTTCACAATGGGTCGATCTCAGCGACGAGCAGGCCATGACCTACCTCAGAAGAGAGTTTGTTCCCGGTGCCTTGGGTCAAAAGGGCCCCGTTGGAGTTCGCTGGAACGGCATAGGATTGGGTACGGCTAACGCCCTAGGGCATGGCCTAAACAATTTGTGGCCACAGGGGTGGCGACTGAGAAACAATCAATTTCAGGCGGGCAGCCTCTTGCTTTAACCCCGAGTCTGGCGCTTCAGGCGCTCGACGTAGCGAATTTCTTTCTCGTTCAAGAAGCGCCACATGCCGCGGCCCAACTTAACCTTGTCAAATTCACCCATCAAAACGCGGTCAAGCGATTCGACTTCATAGCCAAAATGCTCGAACATGCGGCGCACGATGCGGTTGCGGCCTGAGTGAATTTCCAAGCCCAACACGGTCTCATCTTCTTCTTCGACAAAGCCAATTTGCTCAAAGCTCATTTGGCCATCTTCAAGTTCGATGCCGTTCACCCAATCGAGCATGTGCTCTTTGCTTGGCTTCTTGTCGAGTTTGGCGCGGTAGATTTTCTTGATCTCAAACGAAGGGTGCGTCAAGGCTTGGGCCAGTTCACCGTCGTTGGTCAACAACAGCACACCGGTGGTGTTGCGGTCCAATCGACCCACAGGGAAAATGCGCTCGCGACCTTCGATGTCAATCAAATCCATGACTGTCTTACGCTCTTCAGGGTCACTGGTGGTGGTGATGTAGCCCTTGGGCTTGTTCATCAAGATGTAAACGGGGCGATCAGGGGTCACTTTGCGGCCGTCATATTGCACCTTGTCACGGGGGCCTACTTGCACACCCAATTGAGTCACCACTTCGCCGTTAACCTTGATCAATCCTTGTTCGATGAGGCTGTCGGCTTCGCGACGGGAACAAAGACCACTGCTGGCCAGGTAACGATTCAAGCGAACATAGCCGCTGATGAGCTCGCTGCCCTTGGCCAATGATTCTTCATTGTCGCGCCAGATGCGGCCCGTGCCCTTGAAGTTGCTCGGTCTTTCGCCGTCGCCACGGGGGTATGAGGCCTTCTTCCGCGGATAAGGCTCTTTCTTGAAACCGCCGCGATCGCTGCGGTTGCTGTCGTTGTATGACTTAGCGCGGTGCTCGCCTTTGGGGCGGTCAGCATCGCCGAAGTTGCGCTTTGGGCGGTCTCCAAAGTCCTTGCGAGGCCCGCGATCACCGAATGAAGGTTTATCGCCGAACTTGCGAGGCCCACGATCACCGAATCCAGGCTTGTCACCAAATTTACGAGGCCCGCGATCGCCAAAACCGGGTTTGTCACCGAAGTCTTTACGAGGACCACGGTCATTGCCAAACTCGCGGCGGGGAGGACGATCTCCGAAGTCCTTGCGGGGGCCGCGGTCACCGAATTCACGGCGGGGAGGACGATCCCCGAAATCTTTGCGGGGGCCGCGGTCACCGAAAGCGGGTTTATCGCCGAACTGGCGAGGCCCACGGTCGTTGCCAAACTCGCGGCGGGGAGGACGATCCCCGAAATCCTTGCGGGGACCACGGTCACCGAAAGCGGGTTTATCACCAAACTGGCGAGGCCCGCGATCACCGAATTCACGGCGGGGAGGACGATCCCCGAAATCCTTTCGTGGACCACGGTCACCAAAACGGGGTTTATCACCGAACTGGCGAGGCCCACGGTCGTTGCCAAACTCGCGGCGAGGGGGACGATCGCCGAAGTCCTTGCGAGGCCCACGGTCACCGAAAGCGGGTTTATCACCAAACTGGCGAGGCCCGCGGTCGCCGAATTCACGGCGGGGAGGGCGATCACCAAAATCTTTACGAGGGGGACGATCACCAAAGTCCTTGCGGGGTGGTCGATCGCCGAAGTCACGGCGTGGGCCACGATCCTCTCCGAAATTGCGTTTAGGGCCGTCAAAACGACGGGCACCGCGATCATCTCCCGACGCGCGGTTGGAAGCCGGGCTTTCCGACTTGTTCACGACTCTAATGCGGGGTTCACCCTCTTGTCGTGCTTGGAATTTTTTACCGCCCTTCTGGGGGTTTGAAGAATCAGACATGGCTTGGCCTTGTAAAATGGGCTGCAAAGGTACGCCTTTTATCGCTTCATTGGCTTTTTGGGTTAAAACATTCGAACAGCGAAGCGGCCTTGTTCGAGTTCAACTAGACCCATGTCGTAACAAAATTGTATTTCTCTCCCTTCGTCGTCTTGGCTGCGATGGGTGTGAAAATCAAATACAAACCCTTGTTGGAGAAGGGCAAAACGACTCAAGGCTCTTTGGGTATTGTTCAGGTTTAACTCGCGCCAAATACGAGCCAATATTTGTCGGTTTCGCTTGAGTAAGGTGTTGATTTGGCGAAGCTCACCAAGCTCATCTTGGGCTTTTTGCTGGTGGTGCATGCTGCGGCAAGCGTCGTCACAGAACTTTTTGTCGCTGCGGCCTCGCAACGGTTCTTGGCAGGTTAAGCAGGTTTTGGAAGACATAAAAAAGAAAACCCCCGCAAAGCAGGGGTTCCCTCAAATCGCCTAGACGTTTTATTCGTGTGTGATTTGCAAAAAATGCAAATTATGCGCCAATGCGGGCGATCAAGTCGGCCACGCGGCTAGAGTATCCGGTTTCGTTGTCGTACCATCCCACAACCTTGGCCGTGTTGCCAATAACCATGGTCAAGTCAGAGTCGAAAATGCATGAGTGCTGGTTTCCAACGATGTCAATGCTAACGATGGGGTCGGTGCAGTATTCCATGATGCCCTTCAAAGAGCTCTCGGCTGCAGCCTTCATAGCGGCGTTGATCTCAGCAGCGGTAGCGGGTTTCTTCAAGGTTACGGTGAAATCAGTTACTGATCCGTCGGGAATGGGAACGCGCATGGCGTTTCCGTTCAACTTGCCAGCCAAATGGGGCAACACCAATCCTACGGCTTTGGCAGCGCCAGTGCTGGTAGGAACAATGCTGTAAGCAGCAGCGCGAGCGCGGCGCAAATCCTTATGGGGAGAATCTTGCAAGTTCTGGTCAGAGGTATAAGCGTGAACCGTGGTCATGAAACCGTGCTCGATTCCAAAGTTTTCGTCCAATACTTTCACCATGGGGGCCAAGCAGTTGGTCGTGCAGCTGGCGTTAGACAAAACCGTCTCGGTTCCGTCCAAGATGCTGTCGTTCACACCCAAAACAACGGTTTTGCAATCACCAGTAGCGGGAGCAGAAATCACCACTTTTTTCGCACCAGCAGTGATGTGCATAGAAGCTTTGGCGGCATCGGTGAAGAAACCGGTTGATTCCAAAACCACATCAACACCCAACTCAGCCCAAGGCAAAGCTTCGGGATTGCGCTCTGCCAACGCCTTGATTTTTTTACCGTTGATGATCAAATGATCCTCGTCGCTTTCTACGGTTCCAGGGAACTTGCCGTGTACAGAATCATACTTGAGCAAGTGGGCCAAGGTGGCGTTAGAAGTCAAGTCGTTGATGGCAACAACCTCTACACCGGGTTTGTTGATCAAGAATTTGAAGGCGTGGCGGCCAATTCGGCCGAATCCATTGATGGCTACTTTCATACTACTTATGTGCTTGAAATTATCTGGGGCAAAGGTAGGCATTCCTATTCGGTTTTATCCGCTTGTCGTACGGCTAAAGGGTAGGCAATGAATGAGTTTTGCTGCTGTACTTCCCGCAAAAAACCGAAGGCCAAGGAATTTGACGGAAAGTGCTGTGTTCAACTTTTTTTAATAAAACAGATAGACTTTTATGCAAGCATTGATGAATTCCGTACGACTAATCGGAAATGTGGGCACGGAACCCGAATTGAGAGAACTTTCCGAAGGCAAGAAAATCGCCAAGATTCGACTGGCGACCAACGAACGTGTACGAACCAAAGACGGTTTGGTCAGCGAAAACACCCAATGGCACAATTTGGTGGCTTGGGATGCGCTAGCCGATGTGATGGTGAAGTACGTCGCCAAGGGGTCAAAAGTGGTGGTCGAAGGGCGCTTGAACCACCAGGTCTACACCGACTCAGAGGGTCAGCGCCGCGAACGCTCAGAAATTGTGGTGAGCAGTTTTCTAACCATTGACGGCAAAAAGCCTGAAATCGCCTAAGTCAAAAGACCGAGCCCAGGGGGCCTAGCTCCTTGGGCTTTTGTCTATCTTTGCCCATATGTCTTCCTTGTGGCAATACCGCGCAACGCATACCCAACCCGCCGATGACCGGCCTGGCTTGCTTTGCGAACACGAGGGGCATTTTCACCACATTCGCTTGAGCGATAGCGGTGAATTAGCCGAACACCACATTGAGTCTGATCGACCTGAAGGTGACTTCAAAACGGTCTTGTGGCAAACAGCATTTGAGTTACTGCCTCGGCAATTTGATCAGGCCGGCTTGCTCGAAGGCTCCAACCTAAAGCAAGCGGTAGGCGATTCCATGTCTCTTCATTTTGCAGGAGAAAATGGCCAATTGCACCTGGCCGGTGGTTTGCTTTCCTTGAGCAAGCGTTTGGAGCAAAACCGAAGCTGGTCAAATGAAAGCGCTCTGCGTCAAGCTGAAGGGTTAAGCTTTATGTGGGTGCACGACCATACCGTTTGTGTCTTCGCCTACCACGAAGGAGACTTGTTGCTAGCCAATTCCTACCCCGTTGCCAACAATGCTGAGGTTTTGTACTTCGCCTTGGCGCCTTTTCATATGGAAAAGGTTCATCCTAGCAAGGTGGCCCTAGTAGTATGGGCAGAAGAAAACCGATGGAATGCTTTGGAAAATGAGGGAGAACGAATGGGTATTCGCCTCAGCTCTGCGCCTCAATCTGCGGTATACGGCCCAAACAAGAGCGTTCCTTTTTCCCATTTCCTAGCCCCTCTTCTAGAATTGGCCGCATGCGAATTACCGGAGGGGAGTTAAGCAGTCTGCGCATACCTACGCGCTTCGCCTCTCATGTGAGGCCCTCGACAGATCGAGTTAGAGAATCGTTGTTTAACAGTTTGCAAAACCAGGGTCTAATCGAAGGGGCACAGGTGTTGGACTTGTTTGC
>JBJOHK010000114.1:0-60794 GCA_046047755.1 Bacteroidota bacterium
TCAAATATGGAGGCATACTCACCATTCTTATCGCGCTCTTGAAGAATCTCCTCTACGGCTCCTTCCCCTACACCTTTTACTGCACTCAAGCCAAAACGAATTTCACCCGAAGCTGTCACCGTAAATACACTGCGACTTTCGTTCAAATCAGGACCCAAAACTTTGATTCCCATTCGCTGAGCCTCTTCCATGTAAAAAGTTATCTTCTTGATATCGCCCATGTTGCTCTTGAGTACCGCCGCCATGAATTCTGCCGGGTAATGGGTTTTCAAGTAGGCCGTTTGAAAGGCGATGACGGCATAGCAGGTAGAATGCGATTTATTGAAGGCGTATTGGGCAAATTCTTCCCAGTCTGAATAGATCTTTTCGAGCACTTTTTCCGGATAGCCTTTGGCCGTAGCCCCCTCCATGAATTCCGTTTTGAGTTCATCAATGATGCTCTTGTTTTTCTTACCCATGGCCTTGCGAAGGGCATCGGCCTTGCCCTTAGAAAACCCAGCCAATACTTGGCTCAGCAGCATTACCTGCTCCTGGTACACCGTGATTCCATAAGTTTCCTTCAAGTAACCTTCCATCTCGGGTAGGTCGTATTCGACTGGTTTCCGGCCGTGTTTTCGATCAATAAAATCAGGAATGTACTTCAGTGGACCCGGTCTGTAGAGCGCGTTCATGGCAATCAAATCGCCAAATTGGGTAGGCTGCAATTCGCGCATGTACTTCTGCATGCCAGGACTTTCAAACTGAAATATGCCATTGGTTTCCCCGCGTTGAAAGAGTTCGTAGGTGGCCGTATCATCAAGCGGAATATCATCCAGGACAATGTCTACCCCATGTTTGGATTTAATAAGTCCAATAGCATCTTTTAAAATGGTCAGCGTACTGAGACCCAAAAAGTCCATCTTCAGTAGACCGGCTTTCTCAATTTGGTTTACATCGTATTGAACCTGCATCCAAGGGGAGTCTTTGCTGCGGGCTACGGGTACAACTTCGTCAATGTCTTTTGGGGCTATAATGATGCCGCAGGCATGCACGCCAGTATTGCGAACACTGCCTTCCAATTTTTCAGCATCTTTCAGCACTTTGGCGGCGGTATCCTGCCCAGAGTAAATCTTTTGAAGTTCTCTGATTTGCTCGATTTCTTCTGTTTTTAAGTTCTTGGAATCGTCTTTGGCAAGATCATCGGGTGAAGTGTGCAAGAGATGTTTGAAGCCTAAGCTTCCAGGAATCAATTTCGCCAATCGGTCGGTGTCTGCCAGCGGATACTCCAAAACTCTGCCAACATCGCGTATGGCACTTTTGGCAGCCATGGTACCATAGGTCACAATTTGGGCTATTCGTCTTTCCCCGTATTTTTTGGCTACGTAATCGATGACTTTGTCTCGACCTACATCATCAAAATCGATATCGACGTCCGGCATGCTTACGCGTTCGGGGTTCAAGAATCGCTCAAACAGCAAATCGTATTTTACGGGATCAACGTTGGTGATTCCTAAGCAATAAGCGACCAAAGAGCCTGCTGCAGAACCACGACCTGGTCCCACCCATACCCCCATTTCTCTGGCAGCTGTTGTGAAGTCTTGCACGATCAAGAAGTAACCGGCATACCCGCTATGGGTGATGGTGCCCAGCTCAAATTGCAAGCGCTCTTCTACATTTTGAGGAATCACTCCTCCGTATTTCTTGCGCGCTCCTTCGCGGGCCAAATGCTCCAAATACTGATTTTGGTCTTTAAATCCTTCTGGAAGCGCATAATTGGGCAATACAATGTCACGAGCCAGTTGAGGCATAACTATACTATCCAACAAACGATTGGTATTGTCCAAGGCCTCAGGAACATCGGCAAACAAGGCTTCCATTTCAGCCTGGGTTTTGAAAAAGAATTCGTCATTCGGGAAGGCAAATCGATAGCCTCTTCCCCCTTCTTCATTGGTGGCCTTTGGGGTAGATTGAAATTCTCCCGTATTGATGCATAGCAGAATATCGTGCGCATTGGCATCGATCTTCTCTATGTAATGGGAATCGTTGGTGGCAATGATGGGCACATTGTACTTGCGAGCCCAAGAAATCAACGTTTGGTTGATGTCTTCTTGGTCTATACCGGTTCCATCAATGTTGCATAAGTGATGGCGCTGAAGCTCTACATAAAAATCATCGCCAAACAGTTCATGCCATTCTTTGAACAGCTCTTCTGCCGCTTCTTCGCCTTTCCACAAGATAGCTTGAGGAATTTCAGCCCCAATGCAACAAGATGTGGCAATCAGCCCCTCTTTGTATTGCTTGAGCAAGGCTTTGTCAATGCGCGGATATTTGGAATAATAGCCCTCGAGGTAACCCAGCGAACACAATTTGGCCAAATTTTCATATCCCTGTTGATTCTTAGCCAAAAGAAGCTGGTGAAAACGCTTGTCTTTTTGACCTTGTGAAAAGGATTTTTGATGCCGGTCTTCGACCAAGTAAAATTCGCATCCGATGACAGGCATGATGCCTTGAGATTTGGCTTCTTGATAGAATTCAAAAGCGCCAAACATATTGCCATGATCGGTAATGGCCACAGCCCTCATATCATCGGCTTTAGCCTTTGAAATCAGCTTTCGTATGTTGGCCGCTCCATCCAGTAAGGAGTATTGGGTATGAACATGGAGATGCGAAAAACTTGGCATTTTCTTGGTGAATTAACGGTATTCGTAAACGATGGTATCTCCTTTACGCCCATCGCTCTCCCAATGCACATTCCAGAGCAGTTGATTGTTTTCGTATTCGCCGCATTCCTTAACACTACCATCTTGATAATAGGATTTGTAGGCTCCATGGAAGAAAGCGGCTCCCGTGCCCTCATTGACTTGTTTGCCAAAGCGGGCCATACGCTGCCCTGAGGGGTAATAGTTTTCTTGCCACAACTCCTGCCCTTTTCCATTGTACCAATGAACCGACTGGAGTTCTTCTTGCCGATTGAATTCTAGAATGACCTTTGCGGTGTCGGCCAAGTAGTATCGCTTTCCAAACAGCGTACTGTCGCTGCGGTATTCGACATCAACGATGGCTCCACTAGCCTTGGAAATACTATCAAAATCTTGGACATGAAACACATAGGGTTCTGCATCTGGCCGTGAAGAAGAATCTCCACAAGAAACCAGAACCGAAAGCAGTGCCATTCCCGTAAAAAGCGCTTTTCGCATACCCTGCAAGTTAGGCCTACTCGAAGCCTCACTTCAAGTTTCCCATCAACAAGTCATGCACGAGTTATCCCAAGGCTTTATTTTTGCGCATGCTCCTGAAAACACTGCAATTGTTCAACTTCAAAAACCACGCAGACCTGCGCTTGGATTTTAAGCCCGGAATCAATGCAATTACAGGTTCTAATGGAAGCGGCAAAACCAATGTATTGGATGCCATTTTCTTTCTATCAAACGGCAAAAGCTTTTTCAATTCAATAGACAGCCAATTGGTAAAAATGAATGCCGATTATTTTAGCATTCATGGTTGGTTTGAAGAAGATGTAGACATTTTGGTTCAATTTGATACCCATCGCAAGAAAACCATCAAGCGCAATGAAAAGGCCTACAAACGATTGATCGATCATATCGGCTACCTGCAAACGGTATTTATTACGCCTTATGACATTGCTTTGGTCAATGAAGGGAGTGAAGAACGCAGGCGCTTTGTCGATTTCACCCTGTGCCAAACCTCGCCAACCTATTTACAGGCATTGAGTCAATACAAGAAAGCATTAGATGCGAGAAATGCTCTTTTGAAAGCAGCCGAAGGTCGAGCCTTAGACCCGATTTTATTGGAAGCCTATGACGATAAATTGGCGGGACCTGGCCAATACATAGCCAAGGCCAGGGCGGAATTTTCTACCGAGTTTTTCGATAGACTCAATGCCGTCTGGAATCATTTATCGGGGCCCAACGATGAACTAAAATGGACGTACGAATCACAATGGTCTGAACCCCTGTCCTACAGGTCTTTTCTCGCCGAAGCACACGCCCAAGATTGTCGTGCCGGCCGAAGCACCAGAGGCATACACAAAGACGACTGGATATTCGAACTCAATGGGCAATCCCTCAAACGAATGGGGTCACAGGGTCAAATCAAGAGCGCCATCATTGCCATAAAGCTGGCTCAATTCGATTATTTCGAGATAAAAACAGGCAAAACACCCGTCCTTTTGTTGGATGACATTTTTGAAAAGATTGATAAGCAGAGAGCCGATGCCCTAATTCAATGGGTAGGTAGTGGTAGAATGCCCCAAATTTTCATCACTGACACCCATTATGAGCGCATTCGGTCTCATACCGAACAATTGGGACTGGAACTCAGTCAGCACCACCTGTAGAGGTTACATAAACAATCCGACCAATAGATCCATGTCGCTGTAGCGAAGCCCGCAGCGATCGGCCAATTGTTTGTGGGTAATGTTTCCGCGGTACAAATAGGTTCCTTTTCGCACATGGGCTCTAGAACGCAACAGATGACTAAATCCGCCCTCTTTGTTCATTTCATCTAGCATGGGAGCCAAAACATTGCTCAACGAATACGAAGCCGTGCGGCTGTATCGACTTCCAATATTGGGAACACAATAGTGCAAAACGCCGTGCTTCTCGAAAACGGGATTGTTGTGATTGCACAATTCACTGGTTTCGAAATTGCCACCCTTGTCAATGGCCACATCGATAATGACACTACCCTGCTTCATGGACATGACCATTTCTTCGCTCACCACCATGGGCGAGCGTGATTCTTTTCCTGCCAAAGCTCCAACCACTACGTCGGCCCTTCTGATGGCCTTTTCCAATGCCTGCGGATGCAAGGTGCTGGAAAAAAGGTTTTGACTGGACATACCATGAATGCGGCGCAAACGATAGGTGTCATTGTCAAACAGAAACACATTGGCTCCTAAGCCCATCGCCGTTTTAGTAGCGTATTCACCAACCGCACCGGCACCAATGACTACCACTTGCGTAGGGGGTATACCGGGCAATCCGCCCAACAACTCTCCCTTACCCTGATCTTGACTATTTAGCAATTCACTGGCAATCAAGATGGAAGCCCTTCCCGCCATTTCACTCATGGCACGAATGATGGGCTTGGCGCCTGATTCATCTTCCAGCATTTCATAGGCCATGGCATTCACTTTTTTCTCCTGAAGCAGCTTGATCAAATCAGTGTCCAACTGATTCCATTGCAAAGCCGAAATCAATAACTGCCCGCTGCGCATGAGTTCAATTTCCTGTCGAGTAGGAAAATCAACTTTTAAAACGGTGTCGCATGAAAAAATGGCTTTTTGATCGGTGCTGATCTCAGCTCCAGCCTCTGAATATTGACGATCTGAAAATTGGGCAGAATCTCCAGCTCCCGATTCTAGAATAACCCGAATTCCGTTATTGGTAAAGTAGCGAACAGCCGAGGGAGCCAGCGCAATACGCTTTTCCTGCAAGGTGGTTTCTTTTGGCAAGCCCAAGCTCATGGTACCGCTTTTTTCTAGGGTCGATTGCAGTTTGGGTTGGGGCTGCAATGAAGCTTCAGAAGGACTCGATGCGGTATTCATGTTGTTTTATGCGCTATGGTGCTTGTTTTCAGATGGTTAGACAAGTAATCAACAGAGCCTGTGATGAAATACAAATATAAGATTTTGGACTTTACGCTCACTTAGTGAAATCTTTGAATGAATTGGCATTCAGGCATTGTTTTTGCTTGCCAAATAGACTCATGAATTTAAAAGGAATCACTATTGCGTGGATGATGGCTGGCTCATGCCTTATGGCCCAGGCTCCAGTTCCACCCGCTTACGCATTAAATTCATTGAATCGCATCGATAGTTTGACCTTGGAATTACTTGAAGAGATTCCCTGTCACCAACCCAGCTTAGCGCATTGGGACAGCACGGCTCGGAACGAGGAATTGAGCGCGAATTTTGAGTCCAAAATGAGTCTGCTCTGTTCAGACATTCCCTACCAATACCACAGTTTGGTCCAAAAATACATTGACTTTTACAGCCGTTTGGGCGAATCCTATTGGAACAATCTACATGGCAGAATGGCCACATATTTCCCTCTGTTTGAAGAGACTTTAGACCGGAATAATCTGCCTATTGATCTAAAATATGTCAGCATCATAGAAAGCAACTTGAACCCCAACGCAGTTTCGTGGTGCGGCGCCACTGGCCTATGGCAATTTATGCCCTACACCGCCAAAGGCATGGGCATGCAGATCACCCCACAAGTAGATGAGCGCAAAAGCATCATAGAAGCCACAGAAATGGCTTGTCAGTATTTCCTTCAATCACAGGCATTGTTTGATGATTGGCTCATGAGCATCGCATCTTACAATTGTGGCGCAGGCAATGTCAAAAAGGCCATTCGCTACAGTGGGGGCAAAACCTCATTCTGGGACATTATGCCCTTTCTGCCTAAGGAAACCCAGTCGTATGTTCCAAAATTCATTGCCGTAGCCTATGTATTGAATTTCACCGAGCACGCTTTTCATGAGCAAAACTACGAGAGTGAGGTATTGGTTATCAGAGACATAGATCAAAGTCTGAGTTTGCCCAAATTGGCCTCATACTTGGGCACTGAGTCGGAGAGCATTACGGCTTTTAACCGGCATTTTTTAGCTGAAAATACGCATTTATCAAATGGAGCTAAGTTGGTATTGCCCTACCAGTTGAATATGAATTTTTGTTCTGATTACGACAGTTCCTGCGTTCATGCAGTGCTTGGACCTGATGACCTAAACAAGGTTGCCGTGGTGTCGAGCAGCAAAACTGTTACCCATGTAGTCAGTTCGGGCCAAACGTTGAGTTATATAGCGCGACGATATGGAGTGAGCGTATCTCAAATCAAAACTTGGAATCACTTGAGAAGCGATATTATTCGGGTAGGACAACGATTGATCATTTATCGATGAATACACCGTCTATCGTTATTTGGGCTTCAGGTAGTGGCAGCAATGCAGAAAACATCATTCGGCAATTGCACCCCCATAAAGTCTGTGTCAAAGCCATTTACTGCAACAACAAGAACGCTGGGGTTTTGGATCGCGCTCATCGACTGGGTATTCCTGTAAGATTGATCGAAAATTCGGACTTACAAGAAACCTCTAGGCTTGATCATTTTTTGGCATTGGACCAACCTCAATTGATAGTTTTGGCTGGATTTCTGAGGAAATTCCCAGCCCGCCTGTTAAATCGCTTTAAGGCAATAAACCTACACCCCGCTTTGCTCCCCAATTATGGAGGGAAAGGTATGTACGGGCATCATGTTCATGAAGCCGTCATCGCCGCTGGGGAGAGGGAAAGCGGAATCACTTTTCACTGGGTCAATGAAGAATACGATGATGGGGCCATTATAGCTCAGTTCACCTGTTCCATTTCAGAAATAGATACACCCGAAACATTGGCGCAGTCCATTCACGAACTCGAGCAGAATCATTTCCCAAATGTACTGCTGTCTATATTCGCAAACTCCTTCAAATCATGAATTCGAAACACATCGAAACCCAAGTTCTGCACGCTGGAATTCAGCCTGACCCTACCACAGGAGCCATCATGACTCCTATCTTTCAGACTAGCACCTATGTTCAGGCAGGTCCTGGGGATCACAAGGGTTACGAATATGCACGAACCCAGAATCCCACGAGAGATGCCTTGCAAAACAATTTGGCGGCGCTAGAAGGAGCCTCTCATGGACTGTGTTTTTCAACAGGAATGGGAGCCGTAGATGCCTGCATCAAGTTGCTTCAACCCGGCGATGAAGTGATTGCTACCAACGATTTATACGGAGGGACTTATCGCATCTTTACAAAGGTGTTTGAACCATTGGGTATCAAATTCCATTTTGTAGACATGTCGAAGCCTGAAGAAGTCCGGGCTAAACTCAACGAAAAAACTCGAATGGTTTGGGTAGAGACTCCTACTAATCCGCTATTGAGAATCATAGACATAGAGGCCGTTGCTTCCATAGGTCATGAAGCCAACGCTATTGTGGTCGTCGACAACACATTCAGTTCACCCTACTTACAAAATCCTTTGAAATGGGGGGCTGATTTGATCATGCATTCGGCCACCAAATACATCAATGGACACAGCGATGTAGTAATGGGTGTATTGATTACCGATAACGATGAGCTTCACCAGCGCCTGGCTTTTTTGCAAAACACGTGTGGAGCGACACCCGGGCCGCAAGATTGCTTCTTAGTGCTACGCGGTATAAAAACCCTACACATTCGCATGCAACGACACTGCGAGAATGGCAGAACCGTAGCTCAGTTTTTGGCTGATCACCCCAAAGTGGGCGAAGTTCACTGGCCAGGGTTTGAGCATCACCCCAATCATGCCGTCGCTAAGAAACAAATGCGCGATTTTGGAGGCATGATTAGCTTCACTCTCAAAGATGATGATATCGAAAAAGCCGTTACCGTATTGAAAAGCACCCAGTACTTTGCCTTGGCTGAAAGTCTAGGTGGAGTGGAGAGTTTGATCGGTCACCCAGCGACCATGACCCATGCGAGCATTCCCCGTGAGCAGCGAATGGCCAATGGCTTGAAAGACAGTTTGATTCGTTTGAGCGTAGGCATTGAACACATCGATGATTTGATTGCCGATTTGAGCAGGGCTCTAGATCGGGTTTGATGCGTAAAGCCCAGCTAAAAAATCTTCTCGACGAAGCTGTTTTACGGCATAACAGCTGGGAGTTCATCGAGTGGGATCCCATTCGTATTCCGCATTCCTTTCGCAGGGTCCAAGACATAGAAATTGCCGGCTTTTTCAGCGCCTTGTTGGCCTGGGGAGCTCGAGCGAGTATAATCAAAAGTGCAGAGCGCTTGATGGACCTCATGGATAGAGCTCCTCATGATTTTGTCATGCAAGCGCATCAAGGAGAGATTGATTTTGTTCACAGAACTTTTAATAGTTCAGATTTGGCTCATTTAATCGCTTTTTTGCGTTATCATTACTCTCGATACGAAAGTTTAGAAGACGCCTTCCTGGTAAACGGAAAATTTGAAGCCCACGAATCGCTTTCTCATTTTCATCAATACGTATTTGAGGCGCCCATACACCCACCCTTTCGAACTCGAAAACACATCGCCAATCCAGAAGCGGGAAGTGCGTGCAAGCGTTTGAATATGTTCCTTCGTTGGATGGTAAGAAAAGATGGGGCTGGCGTAGACTTTGGCTTGTGGTCTAGAATTGCCATGTCTCAATTGTATATGCCCTTAGATGTTCATGTTCAGCGAATTTCTCACGAATTGGGCTTGTTGAAACGAACCCAGAGTGATTGGAAAGCTTGCCGTGAATTGACCTTGGCGTTAAGAGAATTCGATGCCTTCGATCCAGTTCGATATGATTTTGCTTTGTTCGGCCTTGGCTTGGATTCGAAATTGCAACCAAAGTCACATTAGGTTCGTTTGCTTTGTTGTAAATTTGAATCATTATGGCACATACATTTACTAGCAGCAATTTTCAAGACACCGTTTTGAATTCAGATAAGCCTGTATTGGTTGATTTTTGGGCAGAATGGTGCGGTCCTTGTCGCATGATTGGTCCCGTTGTTGAAGAAATTGCAAATGAATACGAAGGCCGCGCGGTAATCGGAAAATTGAATGTCGATGAAAATCCTGAAATCGCTGGCAACTATGGGGTTCGCTCCATTCCTACTCTGTTGATTTTCAAAGGCGGTGAGGTCGTTGATAAAATTGTCGGTGCTGTTCCCAAGCCTGCCATCACTAGCAAAATCGAAGCCCAGTTGGGGTAATTTGATAAAATCTTACAAAAAAGCCGGACTTGTTCCGGCTTTTTTTATGAATTTCCCGCAATGAAATTGGAAGACATTGGCGCCTATTCCGACTTGGAATTATTGGTTAAAGAAGCCATGTCTGGGCCAAGCATTGGCAAATACCACAGTCCCTATCACGGTTATTCGGTAGAGTTTTCACAGCACAAGGCTTACACGCCGGGAGAGAGCATTCGCCACTTGGATTGGAAATTGCTGGCTCGTACGGAAAAACCCTACTTGAAAGTCTTCAACGCAGAAACCAATTTGAACGCCTTGCTGTTGATGGACGTATCCCCTAGCTTGAACTTCCCCGCAGAGCAATATTCAAAATTGAGATTTTCATTGTTCTTGAATGCCTGCTTAGCGATGGCTCTGCAAAAAGGGAGAGATGGTGTGGGCCTAGTAGAATGGAATCAAGACCAAATGAGAATCAGCGATGTTCGATCTTCCCAACTACACCTGCACAAATTGCTAGCCACACTGGACCAATATTGGAATCAACACCAATCTGGCCGGCCAAAACCCTCTTTGGAGCAAGAAATGAATTGGGTCGAACTGGTTCGTCAAAGCGGTAGACGATCGTTGGTTGTCATCAGTACAGATTTGGAATTCCATCAAGATCAACCCGAACAGAAGAAAAACTTTGAAGAGGCGTTGACCCTGCTTCGCCATCAGCATTGTGAAGTTTTGCTTTTTCACATTCAGCACGGCCAAATGGAAACCTTGTTGAATATCGATTCAAAAGGCCCAACCAAATTTGTGGACTTGGAAACAGGTGAACAGTTGAAACTCGACCCCAGTTTATTCCGCCAATCCTATCAAAAATCACTACAGGAAGAGAATGCCTATTGGAAGTCGCTTTGCCTGAGCTTGGGAGTAGATTATCAGTGGGTCGATGCCTCTGACCACATTGAAATTCCCATTAGAACCTTTTATTCTAGAAGGAACGCTCTGTTTCGTTAACGAATGGCTTCAAATTTCAATCGGCTGCCACGGCAATGGGGGTCTATTTGACCGTTTTGGTAGCCCAAATGTCCATTCACCCACACATTCTCAATGCTATGAGAGAATTCCTGGCCCTCTAGGGGTGTCCAAGCACATTTATACTCCAGGTCACCTCGATTCACCTTTGTGGATTTGGTAGAAACATGAACCAAGTCTGCCCAATACCCTTCTCTGATGTAGCCTCTATCCAACATTCTGTAGCAATCAGCCACGGCATGAGACATCTTTTCAACTACGCGTTCAAGGGAAATATCACCCTGCTTGGCGTGCTCCAACATCAGCTGCAAGCTATGTTGAACCAGGGGAAGTCCACTAGGAGCCTTGCTATAATCTGTTGTATTCTTTTCTTCCCAGGTGTGCGGGGCGTGATCGGTGGCAATGACGTCCAATCTATTGTCTAACAAGGCTTTCCACAATGCCAATCTATCTGACTCTTTTTTAATGGCCGGATTGCATTTGATCAAGAATCCCAAACGCTCATAATCAGCGTCTGAAAAATGCAAATGATGCACACATACTTCTGCCGTTACGCGCTTTTCACGAAGGGGAATGTCATGGCGGAACAAATCCAATTCTAAGGCACTAGTCAAATGCAGAATATGCAATCGTGTGCCGTATTTTTTAGCTAACTCTACCGCTTGACTGGAAGACAGGTAGCAGGCCAAATCGTCTCTAATGATGGCGTGTTCACTAGGGGGCACTTGCAAACCATAGGCATCTATTGCTGCCTTTGTGCGCTCCTTTACGCGATCTTCACATTCGCAATGAACGGCGACCAAGGTAGGACTATTGGAAAAAATCGCTTCTAAAGCGGCTGGTTTGTCCACCAGCATATTTCCCGTTGAGCTACCCATAAAAATTTTTACACCGCATACATCTTCGGTTGATACTCGCTTTACTTCTTCGATATTTTCATTCGTGGCTCCAAGATAGAAGGAGTAATTCACGGCTGAATCAGTGGCACCAATGGCAAACTTGTCTTCTAAGGCCACCAAACTCACTGTTTGAGGAATAACATTGGGCATTTCCATGAAAGAGGTAACCCCTCCTTTCAATGCGGCTCTACTCTCAGTAGCAATCTGTGCTTTATGCGTAAGACCGGGCTCTCTAAAATGAACCTGATCATCAATAACACCAGGAAGCAAGTAATCACCTTTCAAATCGACATGAAGGCAAGAGCCATTGTCATTGATTTGATTTCCTATTTTCTCAATTCGTCCATTCTCAATTAGGAGATCGGTTTCTACACGCTGTCCCTCATTGATTACTAGGGCATTGTGAATAATGGTTTTGCTCATGTTGTTATCTCAGCAGGGTAAAATTACCCATCAAGGTGCGGCGCTCGTTGTCACAACCTATCCAAGTGGCTAGGTAAACATAAACTCCAGCTGGAGCCTCTTCCCCATTGATGCGACCGTCCCAATTGAAATCAGGACTTTCGAGCTCCGCCAACTTTTCACCCCAACGGTTGTATAGCTTGACATTGTACAAACTACCCTTGACCTTGTATTGGTTCATGGGGTAGAAATCGTTTAATCCGTTGCCATCAGGAGTGAAGGCACTGGGCATGTATATCACCGACGGATACAGGTCTTTCTTCTTATCGATCCAAACAGTGTCAGAATTCCAACAACCTTCTTGATCCTTCACCCAAACTACATATTGACCAGAATCATAGGCCACGATGCGCTGTGTAGATTCACCCGTATTCCAACGGTAAATAGCCATTCCGGGACCCGCATCCAAAGTGGGATTTTCCGATAAACACAGAACGGTATCGGACCCCAAGTTCAATCCCGGCAAAGGGAACAAACTTACCATCAGAGAATCAGCCTCGTAGCAGCCCTGTGAATTGGACCATTCGGCCTTGATTTTACCGGGTTTGGTCAGACGAAAATCGGGACCTAAAATCTCATTGTTCCACACCACATTGCTAAGACCTTTTTGATTGATGGTCAACAGCGTATCAATGCCTGAACAGAAGCGCAAATCGGGTCCCAATTGAAACTCTATGGGGTGATAACCCAGTTGAAAGGTATCCTGATCGAAACACAGCCCAATGGTTACTCTTACCCAATAGGATCCAATTCCATTGGTGGTCCAGTACCTGCCCTTGGCACCCGTACTCCATTCGGTAATAGCCGGTGTCGGATTCTTAGAATCCAATTCTATACTGCTCTCTCGGCAATATAGGGTATCCCGAATGTCAACCTCAACGGGCGGGAATAGATAAATGAAGCCCGTATCGAAGCTTATGCACTTATTCTCGGTGGTACCTTTTAACACATAGAAACCCGGTTGGGTAACTCGAATGCTGGGACTCGTTTGATTGGTGCTCCATTCCAACAGTCCTTTTGACCATGCGGAAGAACCCATCGGCCAGGAAGCGCGCAAATTTTGCACGATGGGATCATAGGTACAGAAAACCGTATCTCCCACCACTTGAACTCGATCGGTATCAGAGCCTATTTCAATGGTATCCTGCCAATAACAGGATTTGATATACTGCCTAACCCAATATTGACCAGGCTGAGTGATGACCAAAGAATCATCATACGAGCCGGTACTCCAACGGTATGAATCTCCTTTGGTAGACGAACGAACGATGATTTTACTGCCCTTGCAGAGAATGGTATCGTTGGGCAGTTTTGGCAAAATGGGGTCTACCACATTGACCAAGGCTTCAAAGCTGTCTACGCAGGTATTCTTATAGGCATACAACTTCACTTTGTACGCCCCCGCTTTGGGAAAGGTGTACTGAGGAGAACCACTATTGGACGTATCATTGGTCAATGAGTCTATGCCAAAATTCCAACTGTATCGCTGTCCACCCGCACTCTGATTTTGAAACTGATAGGTAAGCCCACAGACAATTTTGGGTACGAAATAACCCGCTACCACATCAATCACACAGGCCTGTACATTGAACTGATAATCCCGCAGGGTTTCACCAATTAACACCCCGTTTCGATATTCTTTCACTTTGATACCCACCACGTATTGACCGGCTCTCGTGGGAGTCACGGTTAGTAAACCTGTGAAAGTATCAATCTCCATCTTGGGGTTTCCGTTGATAGGATCGGAATAATTGTAAGTAGGCCAAAGAAAAGTTACCTGGGAGAAGGGCGGCTGCTGCATCTGAAAGGCATTGGTTGGCATTGGATCAGCTGAAGTAGCCCCTCTGTATGGTTGGTACAATTCGTAAGTAAGGCTGTCGCCATCGGCATCAGTGGCCGAATGGTCAAATTTCAAAGGCGTATTGGTGCACAGAAAGTTGGGAGGCAATTCCTTGAATATAGCCGCCGTATTTCCATCCTTATTTTTGAACGGACTGGCATCAGGGATGTGGGTCCAAAAATTGGCTCCTGTACTTCCTGGCTGGCTCAAATTGGAAATGGACCCATTGCGGCAGCATCTCTGGTAGGAAACATAATAACCTCCTGAATTGGGCGGCAATGTAACAGTCAATTCATACCAATAGTGATCCACACAGGCATTCGGAGCCACCTTGATGCAATTGTAGTTGGTTTTTTGAATGCGCTTAGGCCCAGAACGTGTTACGCTTTTGGGATATCCGCTGAGCATTTTGTTATTGCTCCCGTTGAATATGCTGATATAAGCCGTATAATCTTGGGAAATCGCTTGATCACTGCCGTTTAGGCAATCCATGTATATATCCAAACGAAGCTTGTATTGGTTGTTTCCCAAATACGTATAGGTCATTTCTCCACCAGCTATGTGAGTCGCCGACGCTTGAGCGGCGAACAAACAGGCAAAGAGAAACGCCAATTGTTTGAACATCATTCGAAAATAACCCCAAAAAGGGCTAAAATGTTGGCGAAGCTTGTCAGAATTTCTTCAGCACTTCCACTACTCTATCCATTTCTTCATTCGTCATTTCCGGAAACATGGGTAGAGAAACACAATTGGAGGCTAAATATTCTGAGTGCGGAAAGTCGCCTTCTTTATGGCCTAAATGGGAATAGGCCTTTTGCAAATGGCATGGAATGGGGTAATGAAAAGCATACCCCACGCCTTCCGCATCCAAATGTGCCAAAAAGGCTTTTTTGTCGTCGGGAATAACAACGGCTAAATGATACACCGATTCAGCAGCAGGCTCTTCTTGCTGAAATTTGAGTCTCGGATTCTGCACATTGCGGTAGGCATGGGCGATCTCACGTCGGCGCTTGTTCCAAGAGTCCAAATGTGGAAGTTTCACTGATAAAACTGCGGCTTGAAGACCCTCCATACGCATATTGAAGCCCAAGGTTTCATGGTGGTATCGCTCTTTGGAACCGTGATTTTTCAGCATTTGAATGGTTTCTCCAAGTTCGGTTGAGTGGCCAAATACGGCACCACCTTCACCATAGGCACCGAGGTTTTTACCCGGATAGAAACTGGTTGTTGACAGCGTTCCGAACTGTCCCACCCGTTTGCCTTCATAGGTTGCCCCCATGGCTTGAGCATTGTCTTCTAAAAGATGTAAATTATGTTTATCACAAATTTGCTTTAAAGCCTTTACATTAAATGGTTGTCCGTACAAATGCACGCCTATAATAGCTTTGGTACGCGAAGTAATTTTTGACTCTGCTTGAACAGGATCAATGTTCCATGTGTGGGGGTCGCAATCAGCAAAAACAGGAGTAGCCCCCACATAACTCACGCCCCAAGCCGTTGCAATGAAAGTATTTGCGGGAATAATGACCTCATCTCCATGGCCAATGCCTAAAGCCAACAAAGCCAACTGAATTGCATTAGTTCCATTGTTGACTCCAACGGCAAATTGAGTTTCATTGAATTCGGCCAGTTCTTGCTCCAATTTTTGTACAAATGGGCCGCCAGAAAAGGCTGTATTATCCATGACTTCTTGCATGGACTGCCATACATCGTCTTTCAACATGTTGTATTGGCGCTTGAGGTCAAAAAAAGGAACCTTCATGTTAATTTGCTAGGTAAACGCGCAGAGATTCAGGATTAGAGTTATCGAAATACACATGATCCTGTAAGGTGGTCGCTACACTCCTTCCTACCCAGTTGGCAGCAATCGGATAGTTTCGATATTCTCGCTCCGCTAAGAAGGCCGTTTGGATGCTTTTGGCACCCACTTGAAAATAAGCGGCAACTACACGTGCCACACTACGACCCGAATTGATCACATCATCCATGATTATTACGGGCTGGCCAGCTACATCTTGTTTTTGGTTTTCAGACAAGTGAATATCAGATTCAGCATTGACTGCATGAATGATCAACTTTAGAGTGGGTAGAACCGAAGTTAATTCTTTGGCCACTAGGTCTGTCAAAAACTGTCCCCGTTCATTCATACCGACTAACACTAAGGTGTTCGACTCAACGTGGCTTTCGGCCATTTGAAAGGCAATTCTGCGCAGAATAGCACAAATCTGTTGGTGGTTCAGAATATTGGTTTGGCTATCCATGTTTCGAAAATAACACCCTAGATTTAGATTTCTTGTTCTCCTCGCTGAATTTTACGCAACCTTCTGCGGTATGATTCACCTTGAATCCATTGGGCCATCAGAGCATTCTCTTCTGCCTGATAAGGGAACCCTTGGAAGCCAGCCATTTGCTCCTTCCATGCGGCCAACTGATGCTCACGCTCGGCGAAAAGTAATTCAATTTCTGACTCTTGGGTACCGGCTTCCAATTCTTCCCCCAATTCCATCCAGGCCATCAAATCTGCGGCCGACAAAGGGAAATTGCGCTCATCAATTTGTTGCAATTCAAGCAAATGACGAGCTCTAGTAAGTTCATCTTTCAGCAATTCAAAGGCTCGATTTGACTGTTCACTGATATCCGAACCCGATGGGTTATGATCCGGATGATGGGCCCTTTGGGATTGTATGAATGCCGATCGTAAAGCTTTGTTATCGAGGCAAAAATCCGGAACTAAGCCCAAACACTCAAATGCATTCATCAGAAGCCCAGTGCTCGTGAAATATCGACCCAAAATATGAAGACCATAAGGCTAAGCAGCATGACCATACCAATGATCTGGCCGACATACAAAACCTTTTCACTCACGGGTCTTCGGGCGATCATTTCGTACAACAGAAAAACTACATGACCGCCGTCTAATGCAGGAATGGGAAGTATGTTCATCAAGGCCAAGACCAAGCTGAGCATAGCCGTCAAGGTCCAAAAATTCACCCAGTCAAAACTAGACCCATACATCTGGGCAATTCCAACGGGCCCTGCTATGGTCTTTTTGGGGTCTGTTTTACCCGTAAATACTTTGCCCAAGGCCTTGGCATTGGCACCCAATAGACCAAAACTTTTCGCAGTGCCTTCCTGAATGCTGGTGGCTAAGTCCAAGTCGACCACTTTTTCCCATTGACTCAGATCACCAAATTCTGGCATGAAACCCAGAGTTCCATCTTCCGAAATAGTCATGTAAGAAAGTCGGTGTAAACTATCAGGCTCTTCTGCTTTTCCCAATTCGAACTTAGCGGTGGTTCCTGCTTTGTCAATTAAGGCTTCTTTGAAACTGAAAAAGTCATACACCTTTTGACCGTCAATTGAGTACACAATATCACCGGGCTCCATTCCCCCCTTTGAGGCGGCGGTTCCATTGACGCGTTTCACCGAAAAAGGCAAGCGCGCACTCAACAATGGCAAATCAGCATATGGGCCTTGTGCCATTTCACCCAGCTGCTCTTCTGCATTAGCCGGAAGCTCCAAATCAAAGATTTTTCCTTCTCTTTCAATGCTAATCAATCGCTCGGAACCCATCAAAAATGACGCATCCAACACATCGTTCATGCGCTCCAGTTTGGTCCCGTTAATGGCCACCAACTTATCGCCAGTCTGCAAATCCCAGGTGCGAGCTACCGGATTGGCATAAATACCCCCTTGATCGTTGATGACTGACATGGGCAAATAGCGATCGCCTTGTTTGTAGGTAAGTCCAATCATAATGACAATACCCAAAATGAGGTTGACGACTACTCCCCCAATCATGACAATCAAGCGCTGCCAAGCGGGTTTGCTTCGAAATTCCCAATCTTGTGGCTCAGAACTCAGCTGGTCTTTATCCAAGCTTTCATCAATCATGCCTGCGATTTTTACGTATCCGCCGAGTGGCAACCATCCAATACCGTATTCGGTATCGCCTTTTTTGAATGAGAATAGTTTGAACCCCCAAGCATCAAAAAACAAGTAGAATTTTTCGACTTTAATTCCAAAGGCTCTAGCCGCCAAATAATGGCCCAATTCATGCAAAGTCACCAACAGACCTAAAGCCAGGATGAACTGAAAAATGGTTACAAGGGTATCCAACATTAAAGCAAAGATAACGCAGAAGGCCTATGCAGAAAGGTTGGAATCGACAAGTTTCCACATGCGTCGATGAGGCAATCCCACTTCGACGAACTCCTGCCCTTCAACAACATATCCCAAAGCCAAATAAAAAGGCAAAGCCGATTCTCGTGCATTCAAGACCAACTTTCCAATGCCAAGATTACGGCTAAGGTTCTCACAGAATTCAACCATTTGCTTTCCCAAACCTCTGCGTTGAAACAGCTGACTAACGGCTACTTGTCTCATTTTTAAGGCTGTATCCTGCTCCACTTTTGAGAGTATGCAACAGGCGACAACCAAGCCATTATAAAATCCAACTATATGATAATCAGATGCTTCCTTTTCAAGATCAGCCGGATCAAACAGAAGGTTAAGGGGTTTACGCAATACTTCGTCCCTCAAGCACAACGATTGCCAATAAGCCATTGACTGGTGCGGAATTACTTGCCATTCCAGCCTCATCTTAATTAGCGCTTTTCTTGTGCTTCAGTGACAGCCAGTGCCAACATGTTCACGATCTCACGAACAGAACTGCTGTGGTGCAGAATGTGTACTGACTTTTTAAGGCCTAGCAATACTGGACCGATGGCGCTCACCCCTCCCATGCCTCGCATGAGTTGATAAGCCGCGTTACCCGAACTCAAATTATTGAATATGTAAGTATTAGCCGCTTCCTTAGCCAGGCGATTGAAGGGGTAGTTCTTGTACCTTAATTCACCATTCATGGCGTAAACAGGCTGCATTTCACCGTCAATTTTCATCTCAGGATTTTCTTTCTGGATGCGCTTCAAAACGCGCTGAAGTTGTGCGGGAGCCTCACCCTTGCTCGAACCAAAATTCGAATAAGAAATCAAAGCAATTTTTGGCTCAATTTGGAACTCTTTTACCCGATCGTACACATTCATGATCATGCAATGAAGCTGATCATCTGTATAGGAAACATTGACGGTAGTATCGGCAAAAAACAAAGGTCCAGATTTGCTCATCATGATGTGCATTCCAGAAACCCGGTTAGATGATTCGTCCATGCCTATGCATTCCAATGCGGGCTTTAGGGCTATGGGATAATTGCGTGTCAATCCCGAAATAAAGGCATCAGCCTCTCCGGTTTCTACCATCATAGAACCAAAGTAGTTTCGGTTTCTCATGGCATATTCAGCTTCGAATTCCGTCATACCCCGTCGGCCTCGCTTTTCGAATAAGCGAGTACCGAATTCGCGGCGTTTCGCTTCATCGGCACGGGGGTCAACAATAACGGCTCCCGGAATATCAATGTTGTTTTCTTCCATGAGGCCGCGAATTTTTTCCTCCACTCCCATTAAGATGGGTTGGCAAATGCCCTCTGAGACTCCGATCTGAGCCGCTCTTAAAATTTGCACGTTGTCAGCTTCGGCAAAAACCACACGCTTGGGTGATTTTTTAGCCTTGGTCATCAATCGATCGGCAAAATCACTATCCATGCCCAATCGGCGGCGCAACTCAGACTTATACCCTTCCCAATCTTCAATGGGCTTCCTGGCTACCCCGCTATCCATAGCGGCTTTGGCCACAGCAGGAGCCACTGTAGTCAACAGACGTGGATCCATGGGTTTGGGAATCAAATATTCACGTCCAAAACTCAGACTATTGTCATTGTAGGCCATCATTACAGACTCTGGCACCGGCTCTAGGGCCAAGTCAGCGATAGCTCTAACTGCGGCTAGCTTCATCTCTTCGTTGATTGCCGTAGAACGCACGTCTAAGGCCCCTCTAAAAATGAAGGGAAATCCCAAAACATTGTTTACTTGGTTGGGGAAATCGCTTCGTCCAGTAGCCATGATGATATCGGGCCTAGTAGCAACAGCGACGTCATAATTAATTTCTGGATCAGGGTTGGCCATGGCGAAAACAATGGGATTATCTGCCATGCTCAAAATCATCTCGGGGCTGAGAATATTCCCTTTGCTCAGCCCAACGAATACATCGGCACCGACTAAGGAATCATTCAAATCATGCAAATCACGATTTGTAGCAAATTGAGACTTGTATTTGTCCAAATTGCCTCGGTCAGCTCTGATAACTCCTTTCGAATCAAGCATGACGATGTTCTCATTGCGAACACCCAAGCCGATAAAGAGCTTTGAACACGCTATAGCACTTGCTCCAGCGCCATTTACTACCAATCTTACTTGGTCAATTTTCTTGTCAACCAGGCGCAAAGCATTTAACAGTGCTGCACCTGAAATGATCGCGGTACCATGCTGGTCATCGTGCATGATGGGAATGTTGAGTTCGGCTTTCAGGCGTTCCTCTATTTCGAAACTTTCTGGGGCTTTGATGTCTTCCAGGTTGACGCCACCAAAAGTGGGCTCCATAGCCTTTACGGTTCTTACAAACTCATCAACATCCTTGCATTCCAGCTCAATATCAAACACATCAATGTCAGAAAAAATCTTAAAAAGCACACCTTTACCTTCCATTACAGGCTTGGATGCCTCTGGGCCAATATCGCCCAATCCTAAGACAGCCGTACCATTGCTAATGACGGCTACCAAGTTCCCTTTTGCTGTATATTTATAAACATCTTCTTTGTTGGCTGCAATTTCCAAACAAGGTTCTGCAACTCCAGGAGAGTAGGCCAAAGCCAAATCCAATTGTGTTTGGGTAGGCTTGGTTGAAACCACTTCTATCTTTCCAGGACGGCCGTCAGCATGGTAACTCAGGGCGTCGTTAAATTTTTTATTTGGCATAAAAACGTGGGCAAAGATAACCATTGATGAAATGGGGAAGCACAATTGAACCCTATTGGGGCATTTACCTTTTTACACAATTCTGCATTAAGGACTCGTATGAATACACATGCCTTATTCGGAACTATGGTTTCACTGGTTTTCCTGAGCCAAAGCAACCCACCCCTGGTTCAAAAATCCGAACGATGGATTTATGCCAAAGACAGCACCCATCCACAATGCCTAGATTCTTGCCTTATTGGCAACTTCGGCGAGTTTGCCTTTGACCACCTCAAACCGGGGATTTATGACTTATACCGTAAAGAAGATTTATTGGCCGGTCAAGCCTTGATTCGACAGTTGGATATGGATAACCCCAAACAACTGCAACGCCATTCTATGCTATCTAACGTCCCTCAACCTACTTATTACTATGATAGAATTGCCGATTACGAATTGGATGATGTTGTAGAGCTTGGAGTGAGCGAAACTCGAAAGTTGAGCCGTGCGATGCCAACCATTGAGTCCAGCCATTCGAGTCCCTACGCACCGAGCATGGGCACCGCACCCATCATGGATGCTCCTAGCGGGTCGGCGAGAGTACTAACAGCTGGCCGTTGGAGCGATTTGAACCACTGGGACCAATTCGAAGAACTTCACAAAGACGCCAGCATCATGGCCCATCAATCTCGCTGGGGCTGGAATTTGATCAATCATCGCATTTCCGTTGAGCTCATAGGAAAAAGTGAGTCGTACAGGGACATTTCTATACAACTCCGGGATAATCGCGATTCGGTATTATTTCAGGCCAGAACCAATCATTTATCTACGGCTGAATTATGGACACCACTAGCGAAAGAGGCTAAGTACAAAGCCTTTGCTCAACTAGCTGACACATGGATAGAACTTGGAGCGGTAAGCCTCGGCAAAAATTCATTTCGCCTGAGCCAAACTGCTCCAGAAAATTGGCCCCTCGACATTGCCTTTATTGTAGATGCAACCGGCTCTATGGGTGACGAAATCAATTACTTAAAAGCGGAATTGGCCGACATCATTCAGCAATCTAAATCACTAGCCCCCTGTTCAAGAGTGCGTATAGGTCAAGTCTTTTACAAAGACAGAGGTGATGAGTATGTAACTAGAATTCAACCGTTTACCGATCGAATTGACGATGCGGCTCGATTTGCGCTCGAACAAGGAGCCGGTGGAGGTGGCGACTTCCCCGAAGCGGTAGCCGATGCCTTAGAAGTGGCTATTGGAGAACTCGACTGGAGCCCAAACGCATTGGCTCGATTGGCCTTTCTTGTATTGGATGCCCCAGCCCATGATGGAGTCGATGCTGAGCGCGTTCGAAAGGCCACAGCCATAGCAGCCCAAAAAGGCATTCGCTTGATACCCGTAGTTGCCAGCGGTATAGACCAAAGCACTGAATTTCTCATGAAATACATCGCGGCTATGACCGCAGGAGAATACGTGTATATCACCGATGACTCTGGAGTGGGAAACGGACACCTCAAACCTACGGGTGTGGAGAATAACAGCGACTTGTTGAATCATCAACTTTTGGCCATTATTCGTGAATACACCCAAACTAAGGCCTGCCAAACGCCCAGCGAAAATCCCGTTGAACCACGTGTGGAGTGGTTCGGCAACCAACAGTGCAATATCCAAGCCTATCCCAATCCTTGTAGCGATTATTTACAGATCAAAAGCAACATATCCTTGATGCATGTGGCCTTGCTGAACATGTCTGGGGCTGAAGTACTAACATCAGAATCGCAGCAGGGAGAATGTCGATTGGATGTTCGAACCTTGGCAGCTGGGGTTTACAACCTAAGGGCTCAAACCGAACAAGGCAGCTTCAGCACACTAATTGTGGTGAGTCATCAAGGGCAAAACGCCAAACCTTAGGTTTTAGGGCTCCCCATTTCGCTGTATTTTTGCGGTACCATGAGCCAATTCCGCATTGAACACGATACCATGGGTGTGGTAGAAGTACCCGCCAACGCCTATTGGGGAGCCCAAACCGAACGCAGCCGCAACAATTTTCGCATAGGCCCAGAAGCCAGCATGCCTTTGGAAATTATACACGCCTTTGCCGTTTTGAAAAAATGTGCGGCACAGGCTAACCATCAGTTGGGAGTCTTGTCGGCAGAGAAGGCAAATTTGATTGCCCAAGTCTGTGACGAAATCTTCGATGGCAAGTTGAATGATCAGTTCCCTTTGGTCATTTGGCAAACCGGCAGTGGCACTCAAAGCAACATGAATGTCAATGAAGTCATTGCCAATCGCGCTCATGTTTTAACTGGGGGAAGTTTAACCGATGATAAAAAGGTATTGCACCCCAATGACGATGTAAACAAGAGTCAAAGCAGCAACGACACCTTCCCTACAGCCATGAGCATTGCGGTATTCAAACAGGTTGTCGATTATACTCTGCCTGGATTGCAGGCCTTGAAAACCACTCTAAAGCACAAGGCTCGTGAATACAAGGACATCGTTAAAATTGGACGCACCCACTTCATGGACGCCACTCCCCTTACGCTGGGTCAAGAATTTAGCGGTTATGTGGTACAGTTAGAAAACGGAATAGATGCCATCAATCGCGCATTGAAACCCGCCGCTGAATTGGCCTTGGGTGGAACCGCCGTAGGTACTGGTTTGAATACCCCTGCTGGTTATTCGGAGTTGGTAGCTCAATTGATTGCCAAAGAAACTGGACTTCCTTTCGTGACGGCGGTAAATAAGTTTGAAGCCCTCGCCGCTCACGATGCTATGGTAGAGTTGCATGGTGCCCTAAAGAGAGCCGCCGTTAGTGCCTTTAAAATTGCTAATGACATTCGCATGCTCAGCAGCGGTCCGCGCTCAGGTATTGGTGAAATCTTAATCCCTGAAAACGAGCCTGGGTCTTCCATCATGCCGGGTAAAGTCAACCCCACACAGCCTGAGGCTCTGACCATGGTTTGTGCCCAAATTTTGGGCAATGATGTGGCTGTTTCATTTGCTGGAACCCAAGGCCATTTTGAATTGAATGTATTCAAACCCGTTATAGCCGCGAATTTGTTGCAAAGTGCGCGATTGTTGGGCCAAGCTTGTTTGAGTTTTGATTCTAACTGCGCCCAAGGCATTGAGCCTAACCACAGCAATATCAAGCGCTTGGTCGATCAAAGTTTAATGTTAGTTACAGCCTTGAACACGCATATTGGGTATGAAAATGCGGCTAAAATTGCCAAAAAAGCCCACAAAGAAGATAAAACTTTGCGAGAAGCTGCTACTGAGCTGGGCTTGTTGACAGACGAACAGTTCGACCAATGGGTTCGCCCTGAAGCCATGGTAGGCAACCCTGACGAAAGCATCAAATAGAATCGGGTGCAGCTTCCTTTTCGAATTTTAGGCATTCTCAATGCGACTCCTGATTCGTTCTACGCCGGGAGTCGCTTTGGCCTTGATTCGGTATTGGAACAAGCACATAAAATGGTGGCTGAAGGTGCCGATGCTTTGGATATTGGAGGCCAGAGCAGCAGGCCTGGAGCACAAATTGTTTCAGTACAAGAGGAAATTGATCGTGTTTTGCCGATTATAGAAATACTTTCAAAAGAATTCCCTCATTTGGTACTGAGCATAGATACATTCCGCGCCCAAGTTGCGCGAGCGGCTTTGATGGCAGGAGTCAGTTGGGTAAACGATATTTCCTTTGGTGAAGATGATTCAACCATGTTTTCTACTTTACTCGATTTCCCCAGCTGCGGGTACATAGGCATGCACAAACAGGGTCAAATTGCCGATATGCAATCCAACCCTCAGTATGAGAATGTCACGCAAGAAGTACAAGACTATTTGCTCAACAGGGCATCGGAATTGCGCCAAATGGGGTTCAATGGGCCCATAGCTCTTGATCCGGGGTTTGGATTTGGGAAAACGCTGGAACACAATTATCACATGCTGAAGCATTGGAAATCATTTATGCAACTTCCCTTTCCCTTATTAATGGGCATTTCTCGTAAGAGTATGATTTACAAAAAACTAGATTGCACTCCTGAAGAAGCATTGAACGGAACTAGCGTTTTGCACAGCATGGCTTTGAGTCATGGGCCCTGCATATTAAGGGTTCATGATGTGCGCGAAGCCAAAGAAACCATCACCCTTATCGAAGCGGTTCTAAATTCCGATTCCCAATAACCTATTTTTGTATCATGCCAGCTTTAATAGCCCCTTCCATTTTATCAGCCGATTTCGGCAACCTGGACCGAGATTTCGAAATGATCAATCAGAGCCAAGCCGATTGGTTCCACGTTGATATCATGGATGGTGTTTTTGTTCCCAATATCTCTTTCGGTTTCCCCGTTGTCAAAGCCTTGCAAAAAGTGGCAAAAAAGCACATGGATGTGCACTTGATGATTGTGGACCCTGATCGTTACATAGCCGATTTTGCCAAAGCCGGAGCCCAAACACTAACGGTCCATTATGAAGCTTGCACCCATTTGCATCGCAGTCTTCAGGCTATCAAGGCTCATGGCATGAAAGCGGGAATCGCGTTGAATCCTCATACCCCTGTTTCGGTCTTAGAAGACATCATTGCCGATGCCGATTTGGTTTGCCTGATGAGCGTAAATCCTGGTTTTGGAGGTCAGGCATTCATTGAACGTACCTATGAAAAAGTTCGCGCCTTGAAACGACTCATTCGCGAATCAGGATCTTCGGCCTTGATTGAGATAGATGGAGGAGTAACGCTAGATAATGCCGCGCTACTTCACGAGTCGGGGGCCGACGTCTTGGTCGCTGGCAATACGGTTTTTGGATCATCAGATCCCATTCAAACCATTGCTGAATTAAAATGCCGTACACAATAAGCGAGCATTCTCGCCGTTTCATTTTCAGTGAATCGATTACTGCTCATCATCGCCATTAGCCTATGGGCTGTTGTCGCCAAAGGGCAGACCTCTTACACCTATCAGCTTCAATTGCTCCAATCTAGCGGCAATAAGCCACTCATAGGTTTCGAGCTGGAAGACGAATGGGGAGTCAGCGTTGGCCTAAGCGATAGTCAAGGCTTAGTTCGATTTGAGCACAACAGTGCTCCACCCCTGTTGGTTTTCGCCTATAGCCAAATAGGCTCACAGCGAAAGCACGTCTTGGCTCACCGGTTCGTTTCGACTGATAAGCTAGATACCGCGCGGGAAGGTTCGGGCTTGGAGTACATACGTACGGTCGAAATCACCTTGCGTCAACTCACCCCATTCATGGCCGAAATCAATCCTCGTGATTTTCAATTGGCTGTCAGCAGCAGCGGTGGGCTTGAGTCACTGCTCAAAACCTTAGGCGGTGTAACCAGCAACAATGAAATGTCCTCTCAATACAGCGTAAGAGGAGGAAACTTTGACGAGAACCTCATCTATGTCAATGATATTGAAATATACAGGCCGCAGTTGATTCAAAACGGCCAACAAGAAGGATTGAGCTTCATCAATCCAGATTTGGTTTCATCCCTGAAGTTTAGTGCCGGCGGATTCGACCCCCAATACGGGGATAAAATGAGTTCCGTTTTGGATGTCACTTATAAGCAGCCCGACAAACGCAAATGGCAGTTCTTAACCGGCACAATGTTGAACAGCCTGACTTTTCAGGGCAAAAGTGGCCCTTGGTCTGCCTTAGTGGGTGCTCGAACCTTTTCAAATGCAGTACTGGCTAAATCGCTCAATACCCAAGGAACCTACGCCATGCGTTTTGGCGACATTCAGGCCCAAATCGATTACAAACCCAGCCATTTCTGGTCTTTCCAATTCTTGGGCAATACCTCGGCCAATCGATTTGAACTAAAACCCCTTAGTCGGCAAACCGAATTTGGAACCATTACCGAAGCCTACCAATTGGATGTATATATGGCAGGCTCCGAAAACTTGGATTATCAATACCAGTTGGGTGCTTTCACGGCAGAATTCAAACCCAACCTTCGCCGATCTTTCAAATTCATTGCCTCTGTAACACATATTCAAGAACAGGAATATTTCGATGTAGAAGGCGCCTATTTTCTGAACCAACTCGATCGAGACCTGGGTTCATCAAACTTGGGAAAACCATTAAAAACACTGGGTTTTGGCTATTATTTAGACCATGGAAGAAATGCCTTAGAATCTCAAGTCATCAACATCAGTCATCTAGGGACCGTAGGCCGCATCACCGATCGATTCAGTTGGAAATACGGAATTCGCATCAACCAGGAATCGGTAAAAGATCGATTTTATGAATGGATGTACAGCGACAGCGCCGGTTACAACACCTCGGAGTTCGGTTATTTGCGCGATAGTTTGTACTTAGACCCCTTGGTTCGGTCTAGCCACAATATTCAAAGCTTGCGAAGCAGCGCTTACATTCAAGGACGATGGCGCGTATCTAAGGCCCAAAATATTTGGTTGAATGCTGGCGTTCGCATGCAATACTGGAGCTTGAATGGCCAGACCTTGGCCATGCCTAGGGTCAACATCAATTGGGAGCCTAACCAATCGTATAATCGCCTCAAACCTGACTCCTTAAAAAAGCCCGATGTTGTTATAAAGTTGGCAGCAGGTGCCTATCACCAAGCTCCCTTTTACCGAGAGATGCGCGGTTTTGATGGCGGGTTGAACACCTCTCTTTTGGCTCAGGAAGCCTGGCATGCCTTGCTCGGCATGGATCGCTATACTGTTCTCTGGGAAAGACCCTTCAAATTCAGCAGTGAAGCCTATTTGAAAACCTTAGACAATCTGGTCCCCTATTTGTATGACAACATGCGCATTCGCTACTTCGCCCAGAACGCAGGAAGCGGATTTGCATGGGGTTGGGACAACCGAATCAATGGTCAGTTCATTGAGGGCCTAGAGAGTTGGTTTACCCTCAGCGTAATGCAAAGCAAAGAGCAATTGAAATGGACTAGCCCAAGTGGAAACGACACCCTTTCAGCCTGGCTTCGAAGACCTACAGACAGACGGGTGCAATTTGCGGCCGTATTTCAAGACGAATTGCCAAGCGACCCTAGCGTTCGAATCAATTTGAGCATTATCATTGGCACCGGTCTTCCCTATTATTTGGATGGCCCTGCCCGATATACCACCACTCCCAACGCCATTCCTCCCTACAGGCGTGTAGATTTAGGCTTGAGCAAAACGCTTCAAGAAGAAAGCAAAATCAACCGTTGGTTGGGCTTATCGTCAAGTTTCATCTCCATTGATGTTTTCAATTTGCTTGACATTAACAATGTCATTGCCTATTCCTGGGTCAAGGATTTGAACAACAATCGTTACGGTGTACCGGAATACCTAACTGGAAGGCGGTTGAATCTGCGTTTCCAAGGAACCTTGAAATAAAAAAGGCCCCAATTCACGGGGCCTTTTTTTATCAATTACCACCTACTCCTGGTTCAGGGGCTGGTGGAACTTCCTGACCTTTCTTGCATTCATCCAACTGCATCTTTACCAGCTGAAGTTGCTTGTTCGCGTCGGCCAACTGGCTTTTCAATTTGGTGGCGGCATCTTGAGAGGCCTTGAGTTGCAATTGCAAGTCACTGTTGCTGGATTGACAGGCCTGAATGGTCTCTGCTTGGCTATCAATTTCGGCATTCAACTGAGCCAATGTCTGCTTCAGCTTGGCAATCTCTGCCTTGGCATCATTCAACGCAACATCGGAATCGTCATTTCCTGCCTCTTTCAATTGCTGTTCACAACTGGCTAATTTGGACTTCAATTCCTGAACAGCTTTGTTGCAGACTTCATATTCTGCCATTACCGCGTTGTACTGAGACTTAGCAGCACTCAAATCACTTTCCAACTGACTCTTTTCGGATTTGAGTTTTTCATTCTCGGCTTCTAACGTTGAAATCTTCTTTTTGGCAGCTTCTAGTTCGGCCGTGATTTGATCACAGTCATTTCCCCCAGAACAATCAGCCAATTGAGCCTGTAAATCAGAGACTTTTTTCTTCTCATTGGTCAAATCAGATTGGGCCTTGTTCAATTGAGCCTCCAAATCACTGGCTTTATTTTTATAGGGCGCACAATCTTCAACAGCAGCCAACTGAGCTTTCAAATCGCTCACTTGCTTCTTGTACGGCGCGCAATCCTCAACGGCAGCCAATTGTGCCTTCAAATCGGTCACCTGCTTCTTGTACGGCGCACAATCCTCAACAGCAGCCAACTGGGCCTCCAACTGAGAGATTTTGGTTTTGTAAGAACTGCAATCTTCGCCTGAGGCGTTCGCCAATTGATTTTTCAAGGCATCAATCTCTTTTTGCTTGTTATTGACCATGATCTCTAGGTCTGCAGCTGTTTTCTTGGCTTTGGCTAACTCTTCCTCGCACAATTGAGATTTGGTCTTCCACCCATTCAATTCTGATTGCAGAGCCTTGAGTTGAGCTTCGGTATCGCTCAATTTCTTTTTAATGGGCGTACAATCTTCAACAGGCACAGCCAACTTCAATTTCAAAGCTTCGATCTCCTTCTTCAATTGATCGCGTTCTGCCTCAACTGCACCCAACGATTTCAAACAATCATCGCTGCGCTTTTGGCATGCGGCTAATTCAGAAACTGCGCGATCTCTTTCAATTTTCACCTTGGACAATTCAGCCGTCAAGCTTTGGTTTTTCTTTTGTTCAATGGCCAAGAAGCTATCCAAAAGACGGGTTTGTTCTTCACACCCAGAACCAGAAGCTTGTTTGAGTCTATCCAGTTCAAACTGCAGACGATCGCGCTCTTGCTGCAGGCCATCGGCTCTATTTTTCGCTTCTTCTGCGCTTATTTCTGCTTTTTTCCGCTTGTCTTCTTCTTGGGCCAATGCTTCGTCACAACGTTTCTTCTCCTCCAACCACTGGTCTTGTAGTTCTTTGTTGCGCTTTTGCTCTTTGGCTAACTCAGCTTCTACAGCGGCTAGCTTCTTTTTCGTGTCTTCCAAAACGCGATCCTCGATGGGGTCGACTGGGCTCACTGGAGCCTCTTTGTATAAGGTGTCATGAACGACCTTCACCGTTTCGATTCTCAGGGTATCTATTCGATACTCGCTATTCGTATAGACGGTATCTCTAATGGTCTGCACACGTTCAACAAAAACCGTGTCGCAGGCTTTGCTCGAATCAGTCTGTTGAACATCATAGGTAGGTTCCACGTAGGTTTCTTCGTACCAGGGCAAACAATCACCCAACTTGGAGCGAACGCCAAAATAGAAATTCGCCCCTCCCATTGTTTTTCCGCTTTGCCAATTCTTGTAACCTACTAGGTTATCGCTTCCCAAAGTCAGTGGCCCAATTCGAACGTAGGCCCCCAGTTGCAAGTTGCGGTATTGATTGGTCAGACTAAGAGGAAACCCGTATTCCAATCGCTCAGATTGATGACGAGGAACCACGCTAATGTAAGAAGCACGGTGTAATCCGCTGGAGTTGATAGCCTTCAAATCTTGGGTCCAATAAGCTCCGACATGCCAATGAAAAGGTTCGGCACTTCCTTCTAAACCGTAACGGGTCAACCGTTTATCAAATTGCATATTCAGGGCGGCGGGTGTATAGCTAATGAAACCCGATTCAGCTTGAGCATTATTCGCCACAAAGACAGTTGAATTCAAAGAACTGAACCGCTGGTTCGAACCTGAACCTACGGTAGGTTGATAAGACAAGCTACCCCCTTGTTGATTCAAGGTTTGAGACTCGCCGTCGTACCAAATCAATCCCAAATCGGTAATAGAAGCTCCAAACTTCCATTCGTACTGTTGTTGCTCTTCCCAATCACAAGGGCTTAAAAAGTCAAACCTTCTCGCTGCATTGGGCCTGTATTCATAAACAAATCCCAAATCAACCCCCATTCCCGCACCATATGGAATGCGAAAATTCAAGCCCCAGGGCCCTGATAAAGTGCTAGAAGCTGATTCATCATCCGTGTATTGCAAACGCATTCTGACATCTTGAGCATCAGCGGTAACCACATTCCCTACCTGGGCCATATTCATCAGATTCACGGCGGCACCGTTTAAGCTTGCCGCTCCCATTCCAATGATGAATTTGGGAGTAACGCCCCAGCGATAAGCTCTGGTTCGCTGAGCTAAACTCTTAGCAGACCATCCGTCTGACCAAGCTCCCGATTCCCCACTAAAGGAAAAAAACCACTCTTGGTATTGGTCAGTATTGATGGAAAAAGCTGTCTGATTGAGTGAATTGAAGTTGGTAATGGAACCACCGTTGCGCAAGAGCAAAGCCCAATCTTCACTTACTCCATTTAAACTCAAACCGCTTATCGCTTTGACACCAAACCCAAAACTTGCACGGGGACCCAAAGGCAAAAAGAACGAGGGACCATACACCTCATTCATGGCATTCATACGATGGAAATTGGTTCGAGGGTTAGGCGAATTCCAGGATTGGTCCAAATTCATGTCAAACTCTGGGCTCAAGGCCAAACTTCCTCCCCACCAATTGAAATAAGCCCGGTTACCCAAACTGCTTCTAGTCAAAGCTGGATTTAGGGAATACGCATATGGGGTATTCAAGTCACCCACAACAAGCCCCATAGGGTGTTGAGCTATCACGGCCACAGGCGACAATAAAATCAAAGTGGCAGCCAGTAGGATTCGTTTCACGTTCATAGTATTAGGTCAAAATTAACCAATATTGGGGCCGTTTAACCCATGGGCAGTGATGTTTGACGACAAAAAACATGGGGATGACCGATGGGCGATTAATTTCGCAGCATGTGGTCGTTTCTGAAACGGGTTTTGATCAGTGCTCTGGGAACCTTTATTGGCCTAGGGCTTCTGGCCTTGGTTTTGGTAGGAATTGTTGCTTCTATTTCTATTTCAGAAGACGAGCCTATCGATTTGAACAATACTCCTCACATTTTGAGCATTGATCTGAGTTCGGGCATCGCAGAACGTCAAGAATCAGACCCCGTATTGGAACTGTTATCCAAATCGAAGAATCAGCCTTTGGGCATTCATCAGTGGTCTTTATTATTGGAGAACGCGGCGAAAGATCCAAATATTTCAGGCATATGGCTAAACAGTGGCAATTACTCCGGCGGATGGGCCCAAGCCCGTGAATTCCGTGATTTGCTACAGAAATTCCAATTGAGCGGCAAGCCTGTTTACGCTCACTCCTTCCTGTATTCAGAAGCAGGGTTGTACATATCTAGCACAGCCGATCTTGTTTCCATTAACCCCAAAGGGATGGTTGAATTCAATGGAATGGCCAGCCAAATTGTCATGTACAAAGGTTTATTGGACAAAGCGGGAATCGATGTACAAGTATTCAAAGTGGGTCAATTCAAGGGAGCCGTAGAACCCTTTATTAACGATGAACTCTCCGAGCCCAACAGGGCCCAAATCAATCGCTACTTGAGCGAATTATATAAAACCCAAATACAGGACATGGCCATTAGCCGCAAGCGCAGTTTTGAGGAATTCTGGTCTTTGTCCATGTCGGGCGTCACCCCATTTCCCGAGCAGGCCCAAAGTCAGGGCTTGGTAGACACCTTGGAATACGAGGATGCAGCCAAAAAGCATTTTCAATCCTTATTGAAAGGCTCCAAAGACCAACCCGAAATTAGCGCCTCAGATTATTGGAATAGCTTTGACCATTATCACTATAATGCTAACAAAATCGCCATTTTATACGCAGAAGGTGATATCGTGATGGGAAAAGGAAACAGCGACCAAATTGGCGATGAATCACTAGTGAAGGAAATTCGCAATTTGGCTAACAATGAATCCATCAAAGCCGTTGTTTTACGTATAAATAGCCCAGGAGGCAGCAGTTTTGCCTCTGATATTATCGCCCATGAATTGGCCGAATTGAAACGCAAAAAACCGCTAATTGTGAGCTTTTCAAACGTTAGTGCTAGCGGAGGTTACTACATGTCTTGCATGGCCGATAGCATTTTTGCTCAACCCAACTCCATTACGGGTTCGATCGGTGTTTTCGCCTTGATACCGAACAGTTCAAAATTGTACAAAGAAACTTTAGGTCTATCGTACGAAACCGTAGAATTGGGACAAGAATCTGTATTGATTCGACCAGACAAACCCTTGAGTCCAGGCCAACAAGCTCTGATGCAACAAAGTGTCAATCGCATATATGGTGATTTTACTCAATGGGTAGCCAAGGGACGGCAGATACCGCTGGACTCTATATTGGCTTGGGCACAAGGGCGCGTTTATGCGGGAACCGACGCCAAGCAATTGGGTTTGATTGATGATTTTGGCGGGCTCAATAGGAGTTTACTTTCTGCACAACGAATGGCCAAACTCGAGGATTTTCAAATTCAAGAATTCCCTGAAAAGAAGTCGGTAATTGAGCTTTTAATGGACGGAGAAGTAAATGCCTCGATTCAGTCCTACATGTGGTCAAATCTAGGCCTTGATGCCGGCAAATTGAAAGATGCGACATCGGTGCAACACCTGTTTGGCATACAATCCCGTTTGCCTTGGTCGATGCCAAACTAACCTTAGTCGACCTGGAAACTTTTAATGTGTAAATAGTTTCCAAAGGAGTTACAAGTTAACTACCTTTGCGGCGCTTTATGGAGGTAATGGCGCGCATACAATCAACGGCAGAAAAATTATTCAACCGTTTTGGCATTCGCAGCATCACCATGGATGATGTCGCCAAGGAAATTTCCATTTCCAAAAAAACGCTGTATAAACACTACCCTGATAAGAATGAATTGGTGCGCAGTACGGTTCAAAAAATACTGGATCGCATTTCTAAGCAATTCACCACTATTCTAGCCAACGAGCCCAACCCTATCCTTCAGTTGCATGCCATTTCCAGGTTCATGATTGACATGTTGGAACACATGAACCCCAGCATGATGTATGACCTCGAAAAATACCACAGGGATTGTTTTGATCTTTTTATCGAACACAGGGAAATGCATGCGCTTCACAATGCCAAGAGCAATTTGGAGGCCGGAAAATCTCAAGGCCTATACCGAGAGGATGTAGACGACGAAATCATTGCTAGAGCTTTCTATGCCATGATGTTCAACTTACTCGGGCCGCAAGAATCTTCCTACCAACATCAAGTAGAGAGCAAAATGCAGTTAGTCAACACACTTATAAAATATCACCTCCATGGCATTTGCACGGAAAAGGGCTTAGCCATGGTTCAAAATATCAATTGGAATCAGACAATCACTCATGAATAGCAAAATTTTCAGCCTTCTGGCCCTTTGCGGGCTAAGCGGTTTCGGCATGGCACAAAGCAGCTTCAGCCTTGACGAAGCCATCGCCTATGGCAAGGCTCACAACCCCGCTTACACCAATGCCGGTCACGATGTTGCCATCGCTCAAGAAACCGTGAATCAAACCTTGGCATTGGGTCTGCCTCAGATCTCTGCTAGCGGCAATTACCAGCAATTCCTAACCGTACCAGGGTCCTGGATCAAAAATTCATTTTCTACTCAACCGGGAGCCCCAGAGTATATTTTCCTGCAATTCCAACAGGCCTATACCTCATCAGCCAATCTCTCCGTCAACCAATTGATTTTTGACGGAACCTATTTTGTTGGCTTGAAGGCTTCAAAAGAATTTGTCAATCTAAGCCAACTTCAAGAGAATTTGAGCGAACAGAATCTCAAGTCTTCCATTACAAAGGCTTATGTATTGGTGGGAAGTCTACAAAAGAACCAAGAATTCATCAAAGCAAACAAGGCCATCATCCACCAAAGTTTGCAGGAAATGATAGCCTTGAACAAGGAGGGATTCACTGAATCTTTGGACGTTCAACGCTTAGAATTGAATTACCGAAACATCGTACTGCAAGAAGAAAAACTCAACATGGGTATTGCCATGGCCTTGAATGCCCTCAAACTTCAAATGGGATATCCCATGAGCGAAGAAATCGCCATCAGCCAAAACTTGGAAGAGTTGAATGCCAGTATGAGCAGCATCGATGCCGAACTCAACAATTTTAACCCTAATACACGCTTGGAGTACCAATTGTTGAACCAAAGCATTTTACTGAATGAGATGGACAAGAAGCGTTACCAAATGGGATACATTCCTCAAATTGTAGGCTTCTATCAGCATCAAGAAACCACCCAACGTCCTGAATTCAACTTCTTTCAGTCAAACCTAACCCCGAATAACAATTGGGTGCCCTCTAATGCCATTGGTTTGAGCATGCGTTTGACCGTGTTCGATGGTTTGAAAACTCCGGCTAAACTTCGTGAAATTGATCACAAAATTGAAAAGGGCCAGAATGACTTGAATCAGTTTGAGAATGCCGCATGGTTGCAGTACCAAAACGCCAAACGAAGCTATGAATTGAATCTAACCCAGGCTGAAATACAAAAAGAAAGTTTGGATCTGGCCCAAGACATCTACAACAAATCCCTGTTGAAATTCAAGGAAGGTGTAGGTTCTTCTCTGGAAGTGACTCAAGCCGAAACCGAATTAAAAACGGCTCAAAACAATTACCTCAATGCCATATACGACTTGGTATTATCCAAAGTCGACCTAAAAACAGCTTATGGCTCCCTTTAACATAACCCCATCCATGAAGAAGATTGCGTATACCCTAATGGCCTCCCTGGCCATAGTTGCTTGTTCATCACCTGAAGGCAACTCACTCGAAGCCAAAAAGAAAGAACTAGAAAGCCTGAACAAACAAATTGCCGAACTCCAAACTCAAGCCAAAAACTTGGAGATGGAAATCCTCGAATTGGACAGCACAGGTTCTACTGGCAAGTTGGTTGCCGTTCAAACCCTAGAGTCGAGATCATTCGAAAGCTATGTAAGCTTAGAAGGCGTCGTAGATGCCGAAGAAAGCACCTTGGCTACCGCCCAGGTTCCTGGATTGGTAACTCAAGTCCTGGTTAAGGCTGGACAGCGCGTCAGCAAGGGCCAAACCTTAGCCATTTTGGATCAATCAACCTTGAACAAAAGCCGTATCGAACTGCAGCAAAAATTGGAATTCGCCACGACTGTCTTCGATAAGCAAGCTCGTTTGTGGAGCCAAGGAATTGGTACCGAAATCCAGTACTTGAATGCCAAAAATCAAAAAGAATCGTTAGAGAATGCCTTGGAGACAATGGGTGCTCAAATGGATCTGTACCGAATCAAATCGCCCATCAATGGTACCGTAGAAGTAGCCGATGTGAAAGTAGGACAATCTGTGGCCCCTGGCCTACCCTTGTTCCGTGTGGTCAACTTGTCCCGTTCGAAAGTCAAAGCTTCCGTATCGGAGAATTACAGCAATCTTATCAAACAGGGTGCTGAAGTATACCTTCAATTCCCAGATTTGGGCGAGCAGTGGCATAAGGCAAACATTGACTTTGTCTCCAAATTCATTGATCCCTTGAATCGCACGTTTGGCGTTGAGATTTTCTTGAATGGCGCTGGTATTGCCCAACAAGTAAAGCCCAATATGATTGCCAAATTGCGCATAAGCGAGTACAAGAATGCTCAGGCCATGGCTGTTCCTTCCAATTGCATCCAGTACAACGATGAAACGGCTTTCATTGTAACGGCCCAAGAAAAAGGCAATCAGGCTATAGCTCGAATTTGTTCGGTTACCACAGGAAAAAGCAGCGACGGGCTTACCGAAATCATCAATGGTCAATTCAACGATTCCGCTACACTTTCAGAGGGAATGAAGGTCATAACGGCTGGATTCCAAGAACTCAACGAAGGGCAATTCATCGAAATCAGCAAACGCTAACCCATGAATTTTAAAGAATTCAAGCCCACTAGCTGGTCCATAGACAACAAAACCAGCATTTATATCCTGTCCCTGTTCATCAGTGTGGCCGGTATATTTTCCTACATCAAGATTCCAAAGGAGCGTTTTCCCGACATTGTCATTCCGACAATTTACGTTCAAACGATATATCCGGGTTCGTCTCCCAAAGACATCGAGAACTTGATCACCAAGCCCATTGAGAAAAAAATCAAGAGCATCAGTGGTGTCAAACAATTGAAAAGCCAAAGCATACAGGACTTTTCTATCATAACGGTAGAATTTGACACCGATGTTGCCGTGGCAGAAGCCAAACAAAAGGTCAAAGATGAGGTCGATAAGGCTAAGAGTGATCTGCCCAATGACCTCCCCTCTGATCCCACCGTACAAGAAGTCAATTTCTCAGACATTCCCATCTTGTACATCAACATCAGCGGCAATTACGATTTGCAAACCCTGAAGCGCTATGCCGAAATGGCAAAAGATAAGATTGAATCCTTGCCAGCCATTTCAAAGGTAGACATGGTGGGTGCGCTAGATCGCGAAATACAGGTCAACCTAGATTTGGCGAAAATGACGGCAGCCGGATTTACCATCGATGATGTTTCCCGCGCCATTCAAATGGAGAATCGTCGCATTTCTGGTGGCAACATTGATTTAGACAACATGAAACGCTCCTTAAGCGTAAGTGGGGAGTTTGAATCGGCCGACGAAATCGCTCAAATGTCTGTTCGCAGCAACACGGGAGCAACCTTGCGCTTGGGAGATTTTGCTGAAGTCGTAGACGGGTTTAAGGAAAAAGAAAGTTATGCTCGCTTGATGGGCAAGAATGTAATCACTTTGAACATTGTCAAACGAGCCGGTGAGAATTTGATTCAAGCCAGCGATGATTGCCGTGAATTGATTGCCGAATTGCAAGCCGGACCCTATCCCAAAGATTTGGATATAGTCTTCACCGGTGACCAGAGCACTCAAACACGCATTACTGTGCACGACTTGATCAACACCATCATCATTGGTTTCATTCTAGTAACCTTGATCTTGATGTTTTTCATGGGAGCTACAAATGCGATTTTTGTGGGTCTATCTGTTCCCTTGTCTTGCTTTATCGCCTTTTTGGTATTGCCAAGCTTAGGATTCTCTTTGAACTTCATTGTACTCTTCTCCTTCCTATTGGCACTCGGCATTGTGGTTGATGACGCCATTGTTGTCATCGAGAACACGCACCGAATTTTCATGAAGGAAGATTTGAGCATTGTAGACGCGGCAAAAAAGGCAGCAGGTGAAGTGTTTATGCCCGTGTTCAGCGGAACGTTAACCACCCTGGCTCCTTTCGTTCCTCTGGCATTCTGGAGTGGCGTTGTGGGTAAATTCATGTTCTTTCTACCTGTAACCTTAATCATCACCTTGCTGGCATCTCTGTTGGTGGCTTACATCATCAACCCTGTATTTGCCGTTGATTTCATGAAGCGTGACGATGAGCGACCCGCAGTAGGCAGCCCTGAAGCGAAAAAAGCCGTTCGCAAGGCCAGCATCATCATGGGTATCTTGTCTGTCTTTGGCTACGCCCTCGGCGGATTAGGACTCGGAAACCTATTTGTATTCCTTTACCTTTTGTACTTGTTGCATCACTTCTGGCTCAAAGCCTTTATTGATCGTTTCCAACACGTTCACTGGCCCCGTGTACAGAATTATTACAGCCGAGTAGTTTCATGGATTTTGACAGGCAAGCGTCCCATCACTGTACTAGTGGCAACCTTTTTGATGTTGATACTCAGCTTTGTGGCCTTGGGTATTCGCAAACCATCCGTGGTTTTCTTCCCTCAAGCAGACCCGAATTTTACCTATGTGTATTTGACCATGCCTACGGGAACCTCAGCAGCCGCTACTGACAGCGTAACTCGCTTGGCTGAAGAACGCGTTTTTAGAGCTGTTGGAGAAAATAACACCTTGGTAGAGTCGATCATCTCTAACGTGGCTGTAGGAGCTTCTGACCCCAATAGTGGCGACAGAACGGTAGCTTCAAACAAAAGCAAAATCACAGTTGCCTTCGTGGAATTTTCCAAGCGCAATGGGCAAAGTACTCGGGAGTTATTGGAAAAGATTCGCACAGAACTGGGAGCATTTCCCGGTGTGGAAATGATTGTAGAACAAGAACGAAATGGCCCTCCTGTGGGTAAAGCGGTAAACGTTGAAATTCGCGGTGACGAATTCCAAAGCCTCGTTCAAACAGCATCAGCCCTGAAATTGCACATTGAATCGCAGAAAATTCCAGGAATAGAAGAATTGAAGAGTGATTTTGTTGCGTCTAAACCTGAAGTAATCATTGACATTGATCGTGAAAAAGCGAATCGAATGGGCATTTCAACCTCACAGGTAGGAGGAGCACTTAGGAATAGCATTTATGGAGCTGAGCCTAGCAAATTCAAAGACGACAACGAAGACTACCCCATCATGGTTCGTTTGGAGGAAAAGACCGTCAATGACCTAAACGCATTGTTGAACATGCGTATCTCTTACCGAGACATGGTTATGGGTGGTAAAATCAGAGAAATTCCTTTGAGTGCCATTGCTACGGCTCGTTACACCAATAGCTATGGTGGAATCAACCGCTTGAACCAAAAACGAGTAATCACCTTAGCATCCAATGTGTTGCCCGGCTACGCCCCAAACGAGGTAGTGGCTCAGGTTCAGAAAGCCATCGATCGCTTTGAAAAACCCGAAGGCTTAGCCATTGAGATGACAGGTGAACAAGAAAAGCAAAAGGAAACTGGGGCTTTCTTGGGAACAGCTCTAATGACCAGCATTGCCTTGATCATTATCATCCTGGTTACCCAATTCAACTCCATTTCAAAGCCACTTATCATCTTGTCTGAGATTCTATTCTCTGTCATTGGTGTATTGCTGGGTTATGCCATCACCGGTATGTCCTTCTCAATCATCATGACCGGTATCGGCATTGTGGCCTTGGCGGGTATTGTGGTTCGAAACGGAATTCTAATGGTGGAATTTGCCGACCAACTTATCTCAGAAGGCATGCCCTTGCGAGAAGCCTTGATTGAAGCCGGAAGAGCGCGAATGACTCCTGTGCTCCTTACGGCTGCTACCACTTCATTGGGATTGATTCCCTTAGCGGTAGGTCTCAACATGGATTTTGTCACCCTCTTTACTTATGGAAATCCCCATTTGTACTTCGGCGGTGATAGCGTGGCCTTTTGGGGCCCCTTGAGTTGGACCATGATTTTTGGGCTATCATTTGCCACATTCTTAACCCTAGTACTGGTTCCCGCTCTGTATTACTTAAACGAAAAAGCCCAAGCTCGTTTCAAGCGCTTGTTCTAAGCCAAATAAGCTTATAAAAAAGCCGAGGCGCATTGCGCCGCGGCTTTTTTATGCTTTCTATGGATCAAATCTCTGGGTCTTTGGTTTGTCTATCTGAATGAGCTCAGAGAGGCATGAATTGGGTAGGCCATTCATTGGATTTCATTCCCGATGGTAATGGAAATAAGATGATCTATTTATGGCAGTTTTAAGTCTTGAGGGTGTCGAGCTCGTATAACCCTTCCACTCTACTCAGGGAGGTTTCACATGCACTAACGGATACCGAATAGAGATGATGGAATCACATCAAGACGAAAGAGCTAGGCCATTTACCATAAAAAAAGCCGCCCATAGAGAGCGGCTTTTCCATTTTCGCACAGAGCGATTAATTCAGTTCAAAGGTGTTCTTTTGGCGCAACAATCCGCGAGTCCACAACTCACAAGTGTATTTACCCTTGGTCAAACGACCTTCCAAAGTGCCTTTTTGAGGGAAATACCACTTAACTTTTTGCAAAGCTCCGTCAAATTGAATGGTCTCATTCAATGAAACAACAGTGCTCTTATCCTGCAATGACTTATTGGTTGTTGATAATACAGCTCCATTGGGGTCAATGATGCGAATGACGATTTGTTCTTCTACTACAGAGGTTACCAATGGGTTCTCCAAAATGTCAAAGGTGATCATCAATTTCTCCAAACTCTTAGCTGAAGTGGAAGGTTCACGTTGACCTTTTTTCTGCATCAAACCAGTGGTGAAAAGAGCTCCAAATTGAGGACGAGCCCCTCTTTCCAAACGATCTTTTAAGTCAAAATTCTCAGCCGTTAGCATTTGATTGCTTTCTCGTGCAGAATCAAGTTCAGCCACCATAATGGCTCGCTCATTTGACATTTGTTCAATTTGAGCCATCAACTCAGCTACACGCTTTTTAGCTTCTTCTAACTGTCTGCGCAAATCTTCCAAATTCCCAGGCTTACCGGGCTTGCCTGGTTTACCCATGCTGTTTGTTGAAGTATTACCCCCTGCCAATTGACGGCGCAAACGGTAAATTTCTTTGTAGGCTTGAATGACCCGAGGGTTGTTATCCCCTTCCAACATCTCAACCTTAGAAATCAAGGTCGCATTTTCATTTTGATAATTCTGAACCAAGGCGTTTAACGAATCTTCCACACGCAGCAATTCTTGTTCAATAGAATCACGTTGACGACGCATCTCGATTTCGTTTTCCATGGCAATTTGCCCCTTGCTTTTTTCTGAAAACAAGAATGCATTGGCTCCCAAAGAAAGGAGAAGCAATACAATCAAAAGGGCGGTTACGGCGGTTTTCTTCATTGTTACCTTCGGTATATTATACAATATTAACCCTCAAAAAACACCCAAGAAAACCAATGAGTAAAAATGGGTCATAATCTGACCAAAAAAGGGTTTTCAACGAGTCAATAACCCCGTTAAAACCTGAAGATTAGCGTCGGCATCCACAATTCGTCCACAAGCGTCAATTTTCAGCACTTGAGGCAGAGATTGCCACTTCATTTTTCGAGCAGCGCGATTGTCCATCACCAGCTGATCAAAAGAAAATCCGAATCGACGATTCAATGTTTGAACATACCTAGTATTACCACCTTGGGCAAGCATCATGATTCGAATGTTCAAAATCGACTGCGGGTCTCGAAACCACTTTCTAATTTCTCTCAAAGGAGGATCTTCCCCATCGTGTTCATGCCTATAGCCTATTGTCAAATCTCGCCAGGCGCTGAATTGTTTTTTAGCGAAGTTGGCCAATATTACAGAATCAGAGGTATTTAAACCCATGTCTGGCTGCCAGGCATACACCCACAATTGCTGTTTCCGATAAACTCTCCAATTTCTGTGAAGGCCCATCTTTTGCGGAGAATACAACCCAGCATCCACCAATTGGTAGCGAACTCTAGGTAATTTTTTTCCTTGAATCAACGGGTGATCCCCATCTTCCTCCACCTTTACGCAAACCTGAGAACCCGATATAGACAATTCCCATGGCCTTCCCCTCCACACCGTACTTACGGTAGCAGTTCGAGCGTTCCAAGCTATAGCATTTTCATCATCAAAATACGATGAATCCATTGATATCAAAACCTTGTCTATACCCTTGTCTCCATATTGACCATTGAAATTTTGATCAATGACGGCCATATAGACCTGTTTGCTCGAATCAACTTCGTAGGTACCCCATCGCAAATTCAAGCGCTGGTATCGGAAGGCTGAAGCCGATCCCATATACACTCGTGGACCACTCAAAGAATGCACAGATGCATCATGCATTTGGGCAAAGGCTGAAAAACGAGTTACAGGAAAGGGTTCCATCAAAACGCTAAGTCCAGGACCCAATTTCAATTTCCAAGGAGTAAACAGATTCCAAAGGGTATCTCCTTTTACCTGTTCAAAATCAAGATTGCCGATAGAATCTACCCAATACACTCTTATCATTCGCCCCTGGTACAGTTGCTCCTGAACCAAAACCAAGGAATGGTCTTCTATGGGCCCACTGCTTTCTCGACGATTATAAACCCAGAAATAGGAATTTCTATTCAGTTCCGTATTCCAATTCAAAGGGCGAACAAAGGCAAACTGCCTAGGAATATCAGCCGTACTAGCGGAAGCTAAATCCAAAGGCTCGTGAATGGAATCGCCCAGTAGAGCGAAACGGTTAATGGGCTGCATGGAACGCAGCTCACTCTGCGAAATCCCAACATGAGATAATTCTACGCATACGGGAGACTGAGCGTTAGTGGCTAAGGCCCAGTACCAAACCAACAGTGCCAGTAGCCTTTTCAAGTCTTATTTGAATACGAAGCGCACCAAAATAACAAGCAAAGCAATGGCAAACATGAGCAGGCTCACACGATTCATGCCGTGCATGAGCCTTGTGTTCAAATTGCGTTCCCCTTCTTGCTTTTGGAAGGTTACGTACGACCAGATTTTCTTGAAGATCATAACCAAATATACAGTTTATTTCGAGCCTTTCTCGCTGGAAACCACCAATTGAACGGGGTTTGCCACCGGTTGTTCTGTTAAGGCTAAATCCAAGACCTGCAGCATGTTGCTTACATAACTAAACTCCATTCCTTTTATATACTCCTGTGGTATATCCAAAATGTCTTTTCGGTTTTGCTCGCATAAAATCACCTCATGAATGCCTGCGCGCTTGGCGGCTAGTACTTTTTCCTTGATTCCACCCACCGGAAGAACCTTTCCTCTCAGGGTAATTTCACCCGTCATGGCCAGGCGATTTTTCACCCGTCTTTGGGTCATCAGGGAAGCCAATGATGTCAAGACCGTTACACCGGCTGAAGGGCCGTCTTTAGGAATCGCACCGGCAGGAAAGTGCACATGAATATCGTAAGAATCAAAAAGTTCGGCATCAAGGCCAATGTAATCGGCATGAGCTCTTAAGAAACTAGCTGCAAGGTGAACAGACTCTTTCATTACATCACCCAATTGGCCGGTAATCTGCAACCTGCCCTTCCCTTTCGACAAGGCACTTTCAACAAATAGCACGGAACCACCCATGGGTGACCAAGCCAATCCAGTGACTACACCCGCGGTCTCATTATTCTCGTAGTGTTCAGGGTCTAATTTCTCGGCTCCCAATACGGACTCAACTTCTTCTACTTTGAATGTTGGATTATAAGCAGTCTCAGAGGCAACATGCTGCGCAGCAGAACGCGCTAGAGCCGCTATTTTCTTATCCAATCCGCGAACCCCTGACTCTCGAGTGTACTGCTCAATTAGCACCTCTAAGGCTTTTTCGGTAACCTTGAAATCTTTCACTTTCAATCCATGAGCTTTTCGCTGCTTAGGAACCAGGTATTTCTTGGCAATTTCTTTCTTTTCCTCAATGCTGTATCCGCTGATATCGATAATTTCCATGCGGTCCAACAATGCAGGTTGAATATTATCCAATGAATTGGCGGTAGCCACGAACAAAACCTTGCTCAGGTCATAATCCATCTCCAAGTAATTATCGTAAAATGTGGCATTTTGCTCAGGATCCAACACTTCTAACAAGGCACTAGATGGGTCCCCCCTAAAATCGCGGCCCAACTTGTCGATTTCATCCAATACAAAAACGGGATTGCTACTGCCTACCTTCTTCAAATTTTGAATGATTCGGCCCGGCATTGCACCAATATAGGTTTTGCGATGGCCCCTGATTTCAGATTCGTCATGCAAACCTCCCAATGACATCCTCACGTATTGTCGACCCAAGGCTCTGGCAATTGATTTACCCAAGCTGGTCTTACCCACACCTGGAGGGCCATACAAACAAATGATTGGGCTTTTCATGTCGCCCTTTAGCTTCAAGACAGCCAAATATTCGAGAATGCGTCGCTTGACTTTTTCCAAGCCAAAATGATCCTCATCAAATACCTTGCGTGCATGACCCAAATCAAAGTTGTCCTGGGTCACTTCATTCCAAGGGAGATCCAACAATAATTGGACGTAATTAAGACCTACCGAATAGTCGGGTGATGCAGGATTGATGCGCATCAAGCGATCTAGTTCTTTGTTGAAATGCTCGTGAACCGATTTGCTCCAAGCTTTGGCATCCCCTTTTTCACGGAGATTGTCAATTTCTTTATCGGGAGTATCACCGCCCAATTCTTCTTGGATGGCTCTGATTTGTTGCTGCAAGAAATATTCTTTTTGCTGCTTGTCAATGTCGGTTCTGACCTTGTTCTGAATTTGATCCTTGAGCTCCAACATTTGCAGCTCCTTCAAAACATATTCCAACACCTTTGAAGCCCTCTTTGTGGGATTCAATTCTTCCAAAAGGGCTTGTTTTTCATGAAGCTCTATGTTCAAATTGCTCGCCACAAAATGGATCAAGAATCGATTGGAGTCAATGTTTTTAAGGGCAATCACCGCTTCACTTGGAATATTGGGTGACAAGGCAATGATTCGCTGACTCACATCTTTAATGCTATCAATGATGGCTTGATACTCCTTGTCTTCCGAGAAAGCTTCGTCATCCAGATGGGCGGTATGAGCCTTCAAATAGGGGTCTTCTTGGGTATACTCCCCTATGGATATTCTTCTTTTGCCCTGAATGATGACGGTAGAACTGCCATCAGGCATGCGCATCAAACGAACAATTTGAGCCAATGTTCCAATGGGATACAAATCGGCTGGCCCAGGATCTTCCATATCGGGATGACGCTGTGCCACCACAGCAATAGTCTTATCGGCCTTATTGGCCTCTTTGATCAAGCGAATGCTCTTGTCACGGCCCACAGTTATGGGAAATATCACTCCTGGAAATAGGACCGTGTTTCGAATGGTCAATACTGGCAATTCACTTGGCACCGACATGCGGTTGCTCTCTTCTTCTTCTTGCTTGGAAAATAATGGGAGAAACTCCGGACTATCGTCCATTTGATCGTGATTCAATTGCCAGACAGATTCGTTAGGATCAAACATGAATCTTCCCTTTACAAGTGCCATGCCAAGCCGCTTTATGGAGGCAGTTCCTTTTAATTATATGCCAATAACCGTTTCAGTATGACAGAATGGCGTATTTGCCGTTTGCAAAATCTGAACCCATCCCCGAGATTTGTGAAAATCGTTTCGAAATAAAACTATGAAATTCAAACACATTCTTTGGGCTTTGGCCGTACCAGCATTGGCCTTTTTGGCTTCTTGTGGAAAAGACAGCAAAGACCCTAAACCTACCCTCACCCTGAACAGTGGCGCCGGCTTGATTTCTACTGATTGCCAAGTTGGACCTGATTCTATGTTGGCCTTTAGCATTACCACAACCGCTGGTTCTGAAAACTTGAAAGGTGTAACCATCACCGCTTCGGTCAACGGCGCTTCTGCTGTAGTAGCTTATGACACCATGCTATCTGGAAAGACGGCTAGCTTTTTGGCTCAACGACAAGTGGCCGGCAACGTCGGTGATGAAATTGTTTACACCATAACAGCGGCTGATGCCAATGGCCAAACAGCCGAAATCAAATTGAACATTGAGATTACGCCTGCTTTATTGCCCCTTGACAATTTGGTGCAAGGCCAAAAGGTTTACAATTATTTGTACAGCGGATTCACATCTGGCTATAACTTGAATTTGGGTGTGGCCTTGACCTCTGGAGCAGCAGGAACTTTAAAAGACATTTTGGACAAAACTCCAACTGGAGCAGCAGAGTTTACCTCAACTTGGGGTAGCGGTAACGGTGCAAAATTTGTTCGCGTCACGGCAAACGACTACACCAATGCTAGCACCACAACCTTCTTGTACAATTTGTGGAAGAACAATGCCGCTTCTGCCACGACTGAAATCAGCAACATCGTGAAGGGTGATGTCATATTGGTAAAAACAGGTCAGGATTTGACTTACAATGTCTACATCTTGAAAATTGAAAACGTTGTCATCAATACCGCCGCTGGTAACCACAACGACTACATTCAATTCGCCTACAAAGGCAAAGACAATTAATACGCTATACGTGTAGAAACGAAAAATCCCGCTTCGGCGGGATTTTTTGTTTGGTCTCTACCCTTCTTTTGGTCCAAATTTGCACCCAGTGAAACGTATTGCTGTATTGACATCAGGTGGCGACGCACCGGGCATGAATGCTTGCATTCGAGCGGTTGTGCGAGCGGCCATACATTTTGATTTTGAAGTTTATGGCGTTCAACGCGGTTATCAAGGTTTGATTGAGAATTCCATCAAGAAAATGACTGCCGGCAGCGTAGCTAACATCATTCAATTGGGTGGCACGGTTCTCAAAACGGCGAGAAGCAAAGAGTTCATGACGCCAGAAGGCCGAAAAAAAGCCTACGAAAATCTTCAAAAGCACGGCATTGAAGGCTTGGTTTGTATTGGTGGTAATGGTACTTATACCGGTGCCATGATTTTTGAAAAAGAATTTGGCATACCCAGTGTTGGATGCCCTGGAACCATCGACAATGATTTGTCCGGCACTGATTATACCATTGGTTATGATACAGCCATCAATACTGCCATGGATGCCATTGACAAGATTCGCGATACGGCTGATAGTCATAATCGTGTATTTTTCATAGAAGTAATGGGCCGTCATTCTGGGCATATTGCCCTAAATGCGGGCATCGCCGGTGGTGCCGAGGGTATATTCATACCGGAGCGCGAAAACGAGCTTCGTGACATCATGAAGACGTATGAAAACAAGCGACGCAAAAAGGAGTTCAGCATTTTCGTGGTAGCAGAGGGTGAAGAAGATGGAAAGGCCTTTGATATCGCCCATAAATTCCAAGAGGCCTACCCTGAAACCGATTGCAAGGTGACCGTATTGGGCCACATTCAACGGGGAGGCAGACCCACGGCAAACGATCGAATTCTGGCTTCAAGACTAGGTGCACACGCCGTTAAAGCCCTAAGCGAAGGGCACCGAAATGTAGCCATTGGTGTCATCGACAACTCCATTGAATTGACACCCTTCCATGAGGCCATTTACGCCAAAAAAGACGTCAATGAAAACCTCTGGGTTATGAATAGTATCATTACTCGTTAACATGCTCACTCGGGTTCGCATTTCCAATTACGCATTGATCCAACACATGGATTTGCAATTCCCGAATGGATTGATCACTGTTACCGGAGAAACGGGAGCTGGAAAAAGCATATTGCTGGGTGCCCTGGGGTTGCTCATGGGCAACAGAGCCGATCACAGCGTCCTTATGGATGCCCAAACCAAATGCATAGTAGAAGGCGAATTTGACATCCATACCCTGGGTTTGGAGTCCTTTTTCGAAGTCGAAGATTTGGACTATTCATCTACGACCATCATTCGAAGAGAAATCGCTCCAGGTGGCAAAAGTCGTTGCTTCATCAACGATACGCCCGTCAGTTTGGCTCAAGCCAAAACACTGGGCACGCAACTTCTTGACATTCATACCCAACACACACATTTGCTTGTTACGCAAAAAGAGGAACAGCTTCACTTGTTGGATGAGTTTGCCGAAAATGGGGCACTGCTGGATGAATATGAACGAGCCTTTCATCGATGGAGTAAAATCATCAGTGAGATAGAGAAATTTGAGACCGAGCAACAATCTTGGGTAAGAGAGAGAGAATTCAATCAATTCCAATTCAATGAACTACTCTCTTTTCAACCGGTATCGGGAGAAGAATCTCAATTGGAATCTGAAATCACCTTGCTCAGTCAGAGTGAAGATGTTAAGGCCGCATTGATGGGCTCTCATCATTCCCTCTCCAATGCTGATGCAGCTCTGCTAGATGGCCTAAACTCCATTCGAAGCCACTTGAAAAAATTCCGAGGAATAAACCCAGAACTAGATTCGTTATTTTCTCGATTGGACGAGGCTTCATTTGAATTAAACGATATATCAGAAAGCCTTTCAAATTGTGCCGAATCTATGGTCTATGATCCTATTAGATTGCAGGCAGCAAATGAACGTCAGGCCAAATTGCAAAACTTGCTACGCAAACACCAAGCAGAATCATCTGATGACCTATTGGCCATCATGAAAGAGCTGGAAACAGCGCTGACGGGTGTTCAAGATCAGGAGGACCACATAAAGGCACTGAGAAAGGAAAAAGCCCTATTGGATTCGGAGTGTGAACGATTAGCTGAACGGCTGCACCAATGCCGATCAAAGGCAGGAATAAAATGGTGCCAAGAACTCACCCAAATGTTGCATCGCTTGGATATACCCGATGCGAAAATTGAGTGCAAATGGGATTATAAACCCGGTCAGTTCAAACGCCGAGGATCAGATGAATTAAGTCTTCAATTCACCGCAAACAAAGGCTTACCAACTAGAGACTTAGATAAGGTAGCTTCAGGAGGTGAACTCTCCCGTTTGAACTTTAGTATACGCAGCTTAGGAGCCGCAAAAAGACCTTCAGCGACGCTCATCTACGACGAAGCTGATACAGGAATTTCGGGTCCAATTGCCCTTCAAATGGGGCAAATGTTGAGAAGTATGGGGCAGCATATGCAAACGGTAGCCATTACGCATCTACCCCAGGTGGCCAGCGCCGGGAATCATCAACTTTTTGTTTTCAAAGACAGAGATTCTGATCAAACCAAAAGCCAGTTCAAATGGCTAGATAGAGACCAACGCATTCACCATCTGGCTCAGTTATTGAGCCATGAAAATCCTAGTGATTCAGCCCTAAAAAACGCAGAAGAACTATTGGATTCCTTTCTTGAATCAGAGTAAGCCCTGCTCTGACTGTTCAGAAGACTCGTAAAAAACGTCGATTTCGGTTGGTTGGGATTTTGCGGCTTGTGTAGCTAAGAAATCACAGCGTTCGTTTTCCGGAATACCGGCATGCCCTTTAACCCAATTGAATTCAGGTTTAAATGACTTATTAAGGGGTATCAACTGCTTCCATAAATCAGGATTTTTCACCTTTACCCACCCTTTGCGTTGCCAACCCGCAATCCAATTTTTCACTACGGCATCGTGTACGTATTTGCTATCCGTGAAAATTGACACAGGGATTCCCGGCTGTTTGATCATTTCCAGGGCCTTAATAACAGCCAAGAGTTCCATGCGATTGTTGGTGGTACGGCGAAAGGAACCCGAGATCTCTCGGCGGTGCTCACCGTACATCAAAACGGCTCCGTATCCGCCGGGACCGGGATTCCCCAAAGCTGCTCCATCCGTGTAAATCGTGATGCGTTGCGTAAACACCCTTCGAATTTAAAACAATGCCCGCCCTTCATTGGTTAATTTTGTACACAGATGAAAGCAGAAATCATCACCATTGGAGACGAGTTACTTATTGGGCAAACCATTGACACCAACAGCGCCTGGCTAGGTCAAACCCTAGGAGCAGTAGGAATTCAAATTTCTCGAAAAACGGCCGTCACTGATAGCAAAGAAGCCATATTCAATGCGTTAGACAATAGCCTCAATCAAGTTTCTCTGGTAATTATTACGGGCGGTCTGGGCCCCACTCGTGACGATATCACCAAGCATTCTTTGGTGGAATATTTTGGCGGCTCGTATCGAACAGATGAAGTCGTGTTGGCCCACTTGGAAGAACTGTTTGCCAAACGCGGCCGTAAAATGATGGAAGTGAATAAAATGCAGGCAGAGCTGCCCGATCGTTGTCAAACTTTATTCAACAAAGTGGGCACGGCACCCGGCATGTGGTTCGAAGACCAAAGAGGCATTGTCATCAGTTTACCCGGAGTACCGAATGAAGTTCAATGGATTACCCAACACGAAATCATTCCCAGAATTCAAAATCGCTTTGATCTGAAGACAATCGAACATCGTACTCTTCTTTGTTTAGAGACTCCAGAAAGCCTACTCAGCAAACACTTAGAGAGTTTTGAAGATCGCCTTCCCGCCTCCTATTCCTTGGCCTACTTACCCCAGTTCAACAGCATTCGCCTTAGATTGAGTCAAATTATCCAAGGCGTTGAAGGCGATTTGGGCATGGAATATTGGTTTCAAGAACTGCAAAATGAGCTCGGTTCCCTTTGCTTTGGAATTGGAGACAAAACAGCCTCAGAAATTGTGGCAGAATTTGCGATGAAGCGCCAATTTCAATTGGCTGGTGCCGAAAGTTGTACCGGCGGCTACACCACTAACCAATTGATACAAGTTCCAGGAATGAGCGCAGCCATTCCCGGTTCCATCATAGCCTATAGCAATCAAATCAAAGTCAATGTATTGGGCGTATCCCCCCAGTCCCTTCAAGCGCATGGCGCCGTCAGTATGGAAGTGGGCTTGGAAATGGCCAAAGGAGCATTAGGCATCTTTGATTCTCATTTTGCGTTTTCCCTTACTGGAATTGCGGGACCCAGTGGCGGGTCAATAGAAAAACCAGTTGGAACGGTAGTTTTGACCTTGATTTCTACCGTTAAACCCAACACTAACGAAGGAATCACTGAAGTAGACGGACTGTACATTCATCAAAAAATGAAGCAAATTCCGGGAAATCGCGTACAGTTCATGCAACGGGCCAGCAATAGCGTTTTCGCCCTATTTCAACCCTGGTTTTAGGGTAAAATTTGTCGATAACAGACGGGCAATCGGTGGTACTTTTGCTGCATGTCTACAGAGAAAATTCTGATCCTTGATTTTGGGTCTCAATACACGCAACTAATCGCACGTCGATTGCGCGAATTGTTTGTGTATTGTGAGATTCACCCCTTTCATGAAAACGTGGAATTGACCGAAGATATCAAAGGAGTCATTTTCTCAGGCAGCCCTTGCAGCGTAAATGAAGAAAATGCTCCCAGTATTGACCTGAATAAATATTTCAAACACGGTCCTGTTTTGGGCGTTTGCTATGGGGCTCAATACATGGCCAAGCATTTGGGAGGCAATGTAGGTCGCAGCCAACACCGTGAATACGGTCGCGCCATGCTCCAACACAGCAGTGACCATGCCTTACTCTCAGGGGTAGCCAATCCATCTCAAGTTTGGATGAGCCACGGGGACACCATTTTAGCCTTACCCGAAAATGCCAAGGTTATTGCCACAACCGAATCGATTCCGGTAGCCGCATTCGAAGTAGATAACGAATTCCCTACCTACGGAATTCAATTTCACCCAGAGGTATACCACAGCACGGAAGGCATGCAAATGCTCAAGAATTTTGCCTATACCATCTGTCAATGTTCAGGTGATTGGACTCCCGGTCACTTCATTGAAGAATGCGTAGCGCAGATTCAAGAACAAGTGGGGCCAGATGACCAAGTAATATTGGGGTTGTCAGGAGGTGTAGATAGTTCAGTGGCTTCTCTGCTGCTCAACAAGGCCATTGGGCACAGACTAACCTGCATCTTTATCGACAATGGATTGTTGCGAAAAAACGAATTTCAAGACGTCCAAGAAGCGTATAAAGAATTGAATCTAAACATCATTGCCGTAGATGCTTCGCAGCGATTCTATGATGCTTTAAAGGGCATTTCAGAACCTGAGGCCAAGCGCAAAACCATAGGCCGTGTCTTTGTTGAAGTATTCCAAGAAGAATCCAAAAAGATCCAAGGCGCCAATTGGCTGGCCCAGGGTACCATTTACCCTGACGTTATTGAAAGTGTTTCGGTCAATGGCCCATCAGCGACAATTAAAAGTCACCATAACGTAGGTGGATTGCCTGAAGACATGCACCTAAAGGTGGTAGAACCCCTGCGCTCCCTTTTCAAAGATGAAGTTCGTCGAGTCGGAGCCGCATTAGGATTGCCCGCATTGCTTCTAAACCGTCACCCCTTCCCTGGCCCAGGATTGGGAATTCGAATTTTAGGAGACATCACAGCAGAAAAGGTCCAATTGTTGCAAGAGGCCGATTACATCTACATGAAAAAACTCCAAGACAGTGGTTGGTACAACAAAATCTGGCAGGCAGGAACCATCTTGTTACCGGTTCAAAGTGTTGGAGTAATGGGTGATGAGAGAACCTATGAACAGGTCGTTGCCCTTCGTGCCGTTAGCAGTACTGATGGCATGACGGCTGACTGGGTGCACCTCCCCTATGACCTTTTGGCTGACATAAGCAATTCGATTATCAACGGCGTGCGAGGAATCAACCGTGTGGTATACGACATCAGTTCCAAACCGCCGGCCACCATTGAGTGGGAATAAACCATGCGAAATCTTGCCGTCTTCATACTGACCTTATTCATTATCCTCAGAGGATGGGCCCAAACCACTGTGGCTCCAGTGCGGGTGGCTGTATTGCTACCATTTCATACTGAAAAAGGTAGCAACGACGCCTTTAATCAGGCCATGTTGGACTACTGGGCGGGCATTCAATCTGCAGCCAATGAATTGGCTGACAATGGAATAAACAGTGAAATCAATTTGCGCAATTTCACAGCTGACAGTTCTTTCCTCTGTTCAGTCGCGGGAAAATTGTGGCTCAATCAGCATGATTTGGTCATTGGCCCCGTATATCCAAAACAATTGGCCGATTTAGATAGAGGAAACCCTATTACAAAGCCCTGGGTATCACCATTAGCTCCTTACGCCTTCAAACAAGCCAGTAATGGTATCTCTATGTTTGCCAATGACAGCTTGAGGTTACTTGGGTTATGCAACGAGTTTTCTCGCTGTTTTCCCAAACACAAAATTGTCATTATCAGTCCAGACAAACCTAAGAATGCCGCTCAAAACGCCGCTAATCGTGATCGATTGAAAGCCTTATTAGGAGACCAGGCCACTGTACACACCTGGAAAACACAATCTCAAACTTTGACTCCTTATTTGCCAACGGGCAACGATTCTTTTCTATTCGTATATACCGATCAATTCACAACTGAAGCCCATTCTTTCCTCTCCAAGAAAGCCTTAGACACCAGAAATAGCTATGGTATTGGTGCTTTTGATTGGTTGGACGCCCAAGAAAAGAGCCCATTGGCGAGCGAACAAAAAGCACGCATGTTGTACCCCAGCAATGTTGTACTTCATTTCAACGACTCAACAGTCAGCTCCATCAGCCAACGAATGGCTCTTTCTGAGTGGGGCGAGCCTAGTAAATATGCATTTATTGCCTATGATCAGTTCCAATTTTTGCTAGGTCATTACTCCGCCAACCCCTCCATGAATCCTTTTGTTTATGGACCCAGGAATTCGAGTGCTATCTACCAAGGTGCCATCCAGAATATTTGCCTCTACCCAACAGGGTATGGATTGGGCAATGCCGGTATTCGTTTGGTGCGCTTAGAAGGTGAATTTCAAATACCCATTGTACCCTGAACCACCTTCGAAAACAACTTCAACATTGCCTAGGGCTGCTGGATTCGTACGCATTTGACGAACCCTTTCATTTATACCTAGCCAAGGCCTTTAAATCTCAACCGGGTTGGGGAAGCAGAGATCGCAAGCGATACAGAAGATGGTGCTATACCTATTTCAAATTCAGCTACATCGACATTCAAAATTGGCCTAGGGCGCTGAGCGAAGAGACCTTGGTTCATGCCCTATTGGCTAGTCCATCTACCCTTGAACAAGAGCGCAGTACGATGCTCGATTGGGGAATTACCCCAACAGAAAGAAATGCTGCCATTAAACCATTTGACTCGAACGTTAGCACAGGGGTAAATCTATCAGAGTACTGGAACTGGTTTCAACAGGAACCCAGTGTTTTTGTCAGGAGATTGAAGCCGTGGAAATCTGATTTCCCGATTCCGGTGAATGACGTAGAAGATTCTTATTTGAAATTTGCTCCGGGAACATCCTTGCAACAAGCCCAGGAACAAGGATATTGTTTCATCCAAGATTTAGGCTCACAGCTCAGCGTTCAACACGAATGCTTTGACAGCCCATCTCCCCTTCTTGTTTGGGATGCGTGTTGCGGTGCTGGAGGAAAAAGTCTTCAATTGCTCAGCCAGTACAAATCCATTCAATTGGTCTGCAGCGATACTCGAAAATCGATTTTAGACAACCTGAGAGCTCGATTTATTTCGGCCCAGTTGCGAGTTCCTTTGGCCTTTGATTTTAATCCATTAAAAGATTCGAATTCCAAGTGGATGGGTCCCGAATCCTTTGATCGCATTTTGCTCGATGTTCCCTGCAGCGGCTCTGGAACCTGGCGCAGAAATCCAGAAGAGTTGCATCAACTCAATGCCTCCAAAATTGAATCATTGGTACCCATACAAGCTGAATTGCTCAATAGGTGCTCTATGCGATTGAAACCCGGAGGATATTTAGTCTACATCACCTGTTCTGTATTTCAGGAAGAAAACGAAGAGCAAATAGCCACTTTCATTAGCCATCACCCTGAATTCCATGTAGAAGAACAGGGAATGGTAGGCGGCCCGAGTCAGGATGCTGATTATTTGTTCCGGGCGGTTCTAAAGAAAATCAACTAGGATCGTAGGCCCACTTGAGGTAAATAGCTCCCCAAGTAAAACCGCCACCGAATGTACTGAAAATCAGATTGTCCCCTTTTTTGAATTGTTTTTCAAAGTCATAAAGACATAGAGGCAAGGTCCCGCTGGTTGTATTGCCATAGCGATGAATGTTGATTAGGACTTTATCCTTATCAAGGCCCATTCTATTTGCCGTTGCGTCGATGATTCTCAAATTCGCTTGATGGGGCACCAACCAATCAACATCTTCAGAAGTCAAACCATTTCGCTGCATCACTTCATAGCTAACATCGGCCATATTGGTTACAGCGAATTTGAAAACGGTTTTTCCCTCTTGGTGCACGTAATGCAACTTTTGAGCAACGGTCTCTGCTGTTGGAGGCTGGACCGACCCACCAGCCGGCTGAATCAAGAATTCACGACCACTGCCATCGACATGCAGTTGAGAATCCAATAGTCCATACCCATCGTAATTGGGTTCAAGAAGCACACAGCCCGCCCCATCTCCGAAAATGATGCACGTATTGCGATCTTCGTAATTGATGATGCTGGACATTTTATCAGCACCAACAACCAAAACATTCTTGTACTGCCCACTTTGGATCAAGCGAGCTCCGGTTTCCAAACTGAATAAAAATCCAGAACAGGCAGCTGAAACATCAAATCCCCAAGCATTTTTAGCCCCAATTTTATCGGCAATGACATTAGCAGTCGCTGGGAAAACATAATCACCTGTAACCGTTCCACAAATGATTACTTCTAAATCTAGGGGAGATAATCCTCGTTTAGCCAACATCGGGAGAATGGCTTCAACAGCCATGTCAGAGGTTCCCTTGCCCTCTTCTTTTTGAATGTGGCGTTCTAGAATGCCTGTACGCGTTTGAATCCACTCATCAGTGGTATCAACAATGGTTTCTAATTCCTGGTTGGTTAACACATAAGGCGGAACATAACCGCCTACAGCCGTAATGGCTGCCGTAAACTTATTCAGCATTCAATTTGTCTTGTTGCAAAGATTTCATGGAAGATTGAACCATGCTCACAAGATCAGATTTCACCGTATCCAAAGCCAACTCAATCATCTTGATAAAGGTATCAGATTTGGTGATACCATGCCCAACGATAACCGGAGCATTTATCCCTAGAATTGGGCTCCCGCCGTAGTGTTTAAAGTTGAATTTATCTAGATACTCATCATCTACTCCACGTTTGGCTAGTCGATAATACATTCCCTCGCAAACTTTCACGATGGTATTGCCGGTGAATCCATCACACACAATGACATCAGCCTGAGAGCCAAAAATATCCCGACCTTCAATATTGCCTACAAAATTGATTGTATCGGTAGCGGCTAATAATTGATGGGCAGCTTTGCTCATCAGATTTCCCTTTTCAGGTTCTTCACCGATGTTCAACAAACCAACTTTGGGCGAATCTAGATTGTACAATGCCTTGGCCAACAATGACCCTAATACAGCAAATTGCTGCAAATGCTCAGGTTTACAATCTGAATTTGCTCCTACGTCCAAAAGAATTCCTGGATGACCTTCCATACGAGGAACAGCCGCAGTTAAACAAGGACGATCAAGACCTTCTACAGGTTTGATAACGTGCAATGAACCCACCAACATGGCACCGGTATTACCCGCTGACAAGAAGGCATGAATGCTCTTTTGAGCCAGTTGCTGGAAACCCACAGACAGAGAAGCCTGAGGTTTGGAGGTAAAAGCGCGTACAGGATGCTCGGCCATGCCGATCACATCAGGACAATCGACAATTTCAAGATGAGACAAATCCCAACCTTGATCTTGTGCGATTTGTTCCAACTCCGATTCTATACCATAAAGTACTATTTGGCAATCAGTCAATTGCGACTGAGCCAAAACAGCTCCTTTAAGGGCTTCAAATGGAGCGAAATCGCCGCCCATTGCGTCGACACCGATCCGAATCATAATAGTATTAAGCTTCGTTGCGGCCTTTCATGACCTTCTGACCACGGTACATACCTGTTTCAAGGTTTACTCGGTGGTAGAGCGAAACGTCACCAGTTACGGGGTCCGCAATCATGGGGCGAGACGTCAAAGAATCGTGGGTGCGGCGCTTGTCGCGGCGTGTTTTCGATATTTTTCGCTTAGGATGTGCCATGTTCCTTTTATTTTTTTATTAGATCTTTCAATTTATCCCATCGTGGATCGACGGAAGTTTGTTCGTTGTTCTTGTTGTTCAGTTCGTCAAGTTTCTGAATCATTTGATTATTGCACGGCTTATTCTCCAAATTGTCGCAGTTTTTTAACATGGGCAAACTGAAACAAGCCGTTTCAAACACCACTTGTGAAAGGTCAAAATTGATGGCTGATGGCAAAAGGTAAACCAATTCTACCCCGTCATCTTCAAATTGACGCTGTTCACTCTCCTCTTCACTATTCAAACGATAAATCAATTTGTATTGACCGTGAACAGGAAAATCAATGGGTTCCAAACACCGACCGCATTGTTGTCGCAATGTACCTAGAACTTCAAACTGAACATGGATCCAGTTTTTTGTTTTTTCCAGGTTGACATTCAACTCCAACTCTGCGTTCAGAATTTCGTTGTAATCAAATAATTCAAAGAACGCCAAATCCAAAGAATGCGAAAATTGATGTTGCCCTTCTTTGAGTTTCACAAACTCGACAACCAACTTATCACGATCAAAGGACATAGTCACTCAAACGAACGGCAAATTTAATCCTTTTTTTAACCTTTTCAAACAATAAGCTAGCGAAATACAGGAATAAAAAAAGGGGGACCAAAGCCCCCCTTTTCAAAAAGAATCATTTCTTAATACTCCCACAAATCGTGCTCAAAAATGAAGAGATCATTCTTGACTTTTTCACCTTCCAACAAAGCAGCAAGCTGATCTTGTTGAAATTCGGGCTTATCGTTGATATAACGATCATCCCAATCGGTGGTTTTTACAATGTACGAATCGAACAAGCGATGCAAATTGATTTGCTGATCCCAGTTCAAACGCATGACATCATTGTAGCGATTGTACACTTCACACTTAGCCAAAGTGGGGCGGCAATCATCCATTTTCATCCAGAAAGGCTTCTCATCATAGGTACGACCCATGATTGAACGCGGCTTAACAGGTGCAATGGCGATAATAATAGGCTTCCACTCTCCGTGTTTGTAATCGAATACCCAATCTTCCATGATTTCAAACTTTTCAATTTTACTCCAGTCGAAATACTCGGCAAAAGAAGTATCAATCAAGTCAGTCGGATCATCAGAACCTGGACGCTGTTTCTGCGTGGTGATAATTTCAGCCGTAGAGCGAATGATGTCTTCAGGAGTCATCACGCGATTCAAAGAATCTGAAGTGTAAGCGCGTACAAGACCCTTAGTGCCCAATTCCCAAAAAACTTGTGAAATTGGCTGCTTGGGCCAAGTCCAACAGCGATTCATTTTTTGACGCAAGTCAATGACACGCCATACGCGACGACGCATTTTTACATCTGCCTCACGCAAATAAGGACGAGCAATTACAACACCTTCTTTGATGCGTGTGTTACCATCATTCTCTACATAAGCAGGCTCGTAATGAGACTCGGCAGGATCATCATAGTGCGTACCAATCGTAGGAATAACGATTTCTACTGTAACGGGTGCAGCAGGTGTAGTGGAGCCTTCTGAGCTACCTTCTGAAGATCCACCTCCAGAGTCACCCCAGCCACCGCCTCCGCTCCCGCCGTCATCACCCCAGCCGCCGCCCCAACCGTCTTGGGCTGAAACTTGAGCTGTAGCGATAAGCGCCAAAATGAATGCTATTTTTTTCATGTTATTTTTTATTGGAGTGTTCCGCCAGCGTTGTCCAGGAATTTAACCTGTTTATCGGGGCCAACGGCACGAATTTGATCGAATTGAATCACATCACCAGATCCCAAGCGAGCCAACAATGGCTTAATGGGCTCCAAGCTAGCGCCGTCCACGTTGATCACTTTAGGACCATTAGTACGACGACCTACGCAAGTGAAGCGATAACCAACGATGTTGTATTTAACACCGTCGTAGATGAAGTTGTCCAACTGAGCGACAGCCGTACTTTGAACTTTCATAGAAGACAAAGAAATAGGACCGGCGAACCCAACAGAACCAGCTTTGAAGTAAGGACGGGGTACATTACGAACCTTGAACTTCTTCTTACCCATAGAAACCACACGGCCATCAGGCAGTTTCGCTGCCACTTCTACCATGCACTCGTTTCCTTGACGGGTTGGAACCAAAACTTTATATTTTCCTGGAGGGCCATTCACCAATTTGGTACCACCGCCGACAACGCGAACCATTACGTTTTTAGGATCTACACCACCTACTGAAACAGAGATAGGGTTATCCAAACCTACGTAGAATACATTCAATTCATCTGCAGAGATAGCCGCTTGAGGAGCAAACACACTGTACTCAGCTTCTGTTTCGTAAACTTTTGGAGCTCCACCACCAGGAGTGGGAACCTCAATGCCTACTTTGTATTTTGCTCCACCAGGTGACTGAGGAGTAACCTTGTACTTACCTACACCGGCCACAACATCAATGGGGTTACCATTGACCAAAACACGCATTTGAGCTTTGGAGTTGTAAGCGGCCAACAAAATGTTGGCTTCGTAAGTTTGACCGGTTAATACCGCACTCATGGGAGAAGAAACCACAGGAATCAAAGAATCGAATTTGTAATCAGTTGCGTTAACTGATTCTGCCAATGCCTGGGCTATTTCAGCCTCAAGAGCACGACAATCGTTCTCAATCTTACTCAACATGGCGAAAACACCACCCAAGGGAGAGTGCTCCAAATACATGGAAACCCAAGTTTGAGCGGTTCCAGTGCTACTCGTTCCATCTTCCGCGTACAATGAAGTCTTTGACTCAATAGCGGCTTTGCGATCCTTCAAGAACTTAATGGTCTCTGGATTTTTAGCCAAACCAGTGTCTTTGGTTGCGTTTTCCAAAACACCCAATAAGGCATTACGGGTATCGTTAATGGCTTTTTGCAATTCTTTACCGCGACGTCCCTCTTCTTCCACTACGAAATAATTCGCGTGAATCTCCATGTTGTCACCCTGCATAAGCTCATTAACTCCACCTTTGACCAATTGACCTTCTTCATCAGACTTACGGCCAGACTTAGGATCTTTACCGTCTCCTGACAAAATCAAAAGATCATTTTTGATTTGGCCAAGCTTTTTGATCAGCTGTTCGCTGATTTTATGAGCTTCATTAACTTTCTCCACTGCAACTTTTGCCGCTTGGTTGTCTTGACTAGCCGTTTTTTGAAGGGCTGCCAAAACAGCGTTGTTCTTTTGAACAATGTTGCGAGTAGAATTATCAAGGGAGTTTTCAATCAAATTGAAAGCCTTGATGATCTCTTTTGATACGTTCAACGCCAAAAGCGCAGTCAACACGAGATACATCATGTTGATCATCTTCTGACGCGCTGACAATTTACCACCTGCCATTTGTTATCTTTTTAAGTTTATGTGGTACAGTCAGTTACAATTAGTTTTTCGCTCCGCCCATGGCACTCAACATGTTGCCATAAATGGAGTTCAAATTGTTCAAGTTGCGGTTCAATTGAGCCAATTCTTGGTTGAAAGTAGCAGTAGCATTTTCAGTTGCCATCAAATTGTTCAATGCAGAACCCAATCCGCTGGAGAAATTACCCATAGAATCGCTTACCATAGCAGTGCTATCAGCAATAGAAGCCATGTTCGTAGCTGCTTTATGAGCGTTTTCAGAGTATTCTTTAGTAGCAACAGCCGCACTTGACATGCTAGCCATATCTTTTACATTAGTGCTCAACGAAGTCAAACCAGTTCCCAAAGACTCGATCAATTCAGGACCAATTTTGGCTTGAGACAACATTGAATCCAATTGCTGGGAAACACTTCCACCAGACTTTTTCTTAGAACCAGGATCTCCACCAGCCAATTCAGGGTATACCAAAGACCAATCTGGATCCATGTGTACGGGTTCGAACGCTGAAATAACGAAAATACCAGCCTCAGTCAACAGACCTACACTCAGCATGATATCTGCACCTTTCAAGTGAAGAATTTTAAACAGAGCCCCCACAATTACGACGGCCGCACCGATACCATAAACGAAGTTCATGGTAGTTTTGAACTTTTT
>JBJOHK010000115.1:0-19106 GCA_046047755.1 Bacteroidota bacterium
TGTCTAGGCCCATAGACTTGAGTAATTCATCCAAAGGTTCGCTTACCTGGAACTGGTGTTTGCGTCCTTTGTATTGAATGGTGACGCTGCGTTCTTCGCGGTTGACTGACACCACATCAATTGACAGCGTGTTCTTGGGTCCAACCAAGAGCGCGCGATTGTTTCCTTGGGGAACCAATTCCCATTTTTCACCGTTTATCTCGGCACTAGAGCCGTCTAAATTGGGTTCGAAGTTTTGGTCGTTCCAAAGAATTTTCATGTTTAGGAATTTCGGTCGATAACAAAGTTAACCAAGGCTTCCAAATGTTGAGAAGCGCTGGGGTTGGTTTTGAGCTTGCGCAGAATGTCAAAGGCCTCACTGCGAAGCTGGTTCATTTTCTTTCTGGCGTATTCCATTCCGCCGAACTGTTCGACAAATTGCAATACCCCTGAAAGCTTTTCTGAGTCGCTTTTCTTGCTTCGAATGAGCTTTTTTATGCTTTTCCCCTCTGACTTAGACGCTTGTTGCAAGGCATAAATGATGGGTAAGGTCAATTTCTTTTCCTTGATATCCAGTCCGGCAGGTTTCCCACTTTTGTTGTCACCAAAATCAAACAAGTCATCCCGAATTTGAAAGGCCAACCCTATGCACTCACCGAAGCGAGCCATGGCTTTCAAGGTATCTTCGTCGCTGCAAGTGCTGATGGCTCCAATGTGGCAACAAGAGGAAATCAAAGAGGCCGTTTTCTTGCGAATGATTTCAAAGTAGACCTCTTCAGTGGCGCTCATGTTTCTGGCTCGCTCGAGCTGGAGCAATTCTCCTTCGCTCATCTCTCTTACAGAGTCTGACAAGATTTCCAGCATGTCAAAGTCTTTGTTTTGAACGCTCAACAACAAGCCACGAGACAATAGGTAGTCTCCTACCAGTACGGCAATTTTATTCTTCCAAAGGGCATTAATGGAAAAGAATCCTCGGCGTTGAAAACTGTCATCGACTACATCGTCGTGCACCAATGTAGCCGTGTGCAACAGCTCGACCAAGCTGGCTCCCCGGTAGGTGCGGTCATTGATGTCGCCAAACAACTGCGCAGAATAAAGCACAAACAAGGGCCGAATCTGCTTGCCCTTGCGCTTGACTATATAAGTCATGATGGTATCGAGCAAGGGAACCGCTGTCTTCATGCTTTGGCGAAACTCACGCTCAAAGCGTTCCAGTTCGGCGGCAATGGGTTTTTTTATGGGCTCGATAGAAGCGCTCATAGGGCTCTGCGAAGGTAAGCTTTTGGCCTCAGACAGAAAGCGGCTGTAACTTGGTCCCATGAGAAAACTCGTAGCCATGGCATTGGGGTTTGGTTTTTGGGGATTGCATGCCCAAGCTGAAACCGAATTGGGCCCTAATGGACAGCAATTGCAAGCCATCATTGGCGATCATTGCCAATATGGATTACGGCCGGCTGAGGGTCAGGAATTAGACTCTGCATTTATGGCCCAAAACCATGAACGCAGTTTGCGTTGGTTGAATACCCTACCCGGTTGTTACCAATCGTATAAGCCTAAAGGTTCGGTGTTGCGAAAATGGCGAAAATTGGATTTTTCTAGCGTTCAGATGGTTCTCGTAGGGGGCAATTGGTGCCCAGATACCCAAAGTGGGTTGCCCGATCTAATGAAAGTGCTCGACGCGGTAGGGCTTAGTGCGAGTTCGTGGCAATATCAGCCGGTCGATCGACAAAAGAAACTATTGACTTTGGATGGACTGTCTCCTGATTCCATATTTTGGGTTGAGCGAGTGCCCACGGTTATTGTTTGGGCCCACGGAAAGGAAATAGGGCGAATCATAGAGTTCCCTGACCGCAGCTGGGAAGAAGATTTGTATCGTTTGTTAAAGCCCTAAATACCGAGAGAGCGTCGTCTGGTTTTTATCGAAACAAGACGTTCGGGACCTCCCCGCGACTGATGCTTTGGGCATTCCAAAGAGTCTGAAAATGCGCCAGAGTGCTGCGCTGACGTTTGGTATAGGCCCTTGCGCGGGCCAGGAGCAATGCGATGAACACAACGCTTACGCCCAACAATGGCAACTGCATTTCGCTGGGAGCTTGAAAAGTGGCCACCATCAGGACTAGTAAGAATACCATAGCCACAGCCCAAATGCGGCGGTGCTGAAAGGCTCCGCATCGAAGAATGATGTACATATCTCGGTCTACTCCACGAACTTCGCCATGCGCAAATGGGGCTAAATTCTCCTTGTTTCGAATGGTCTCTAGCTTAAAATCAAATTCGGTGATTTTTCCGTAAAAAGACTGAGTGCGACTTTGGCTTTGAAAACCCTTGTCGCTGAGAAAAGAGTCATCTTTGAGAGCTTCTTCGATTTCCTTGCGGTTCAATTGGCTTTTTAAGTACCAGGTGTTGAAGGGGTATATCAGCGCTTTGATCATGCTTTCCATTGGTTGAGCTGTACTAGCGACTCGGCCAACTCCTCAATGAGCTCAGGGCTGTCAAAAGCCCCGTTGCCGATGACTACGCAATCGGCACCGTGCTTGAAGGCATGCTCGGCTTCGGCGCTGGAACGAATTCCGCCACCTACAAAAATAGGTCCTTGAACCGCTTGAGCCACAGCCTTAATGATGCCACTGGGCACAGGATGGTCGGCCCCACTGCCGGCGTCCAAATAGAACAGTTGTAAGCCTAACAATTCTCCAGCAGTGGCCGTCGCGGCGGCAATGTCGGGTTTGTTATAGGGTAGGGGCATAGTACTGCTCATGTACTGAGCAGAGGTGAGTTTGCCGCTTTCTACAAGCATGTAGGCTGTTGGGATGGTGGTTAGACCACTGCGCTTGATGTGCATGGCGGCGTGTACGTGCTTTCCAATCAAGAATTCGGCATTGCGGCCAGAGATCAAACTCAAAAACAGCAGAGCATCGGCTTTTTCAGCGATTTGGGTTTCATTTCCAGGAAACAAAATGACCCGTTCTGCTCCCATCTCTTTGATCAAACGAACGCATTGTCTAGTGTTTCCAACTGATACCAGGCTGCCCCCAACTAAAAAGGTTCCAAATCCGTTTTCTAGCGCAATTTTAACAACCTCCCGGGTCTTGTCGGGGTGGTTATCAGGGTCGCAGAGCACAGCAACTTCTTTCTTGCCTGCTTCTTTGAGATACTGGAAATAATGGAGCGCCATAGTTACTGCAAAGTAAGTCATTTCAAACAGCCCTGCCCGTCAATGTCCTTGCTTTTTGGTGTGAAGGAGCTTTTGTTTAAGAAAGGCTGTTAAAAGAGTAAAAATTTCGCCGTCCTAATTAGTTGACAATCATGTAGATGCGCGAAAGTCCTTGCTGCATAAGGGTTTGCGCGTTTTCAACAGGCCAAAGCCGCGTAAAACTTGAATTCTGAGCAGGTGTGTGGAAAACAGAAAATTTAAAATGTCAGGGAGAAAAATAGATTTGTTCCTCTACACCGAAACCAACTTCTATCACTCAACCACAACTACTGAAAAGATGACTCAAAAAACTACCAGCGTAAACACCAGCGGCTTGCAGTTTGCCCGCCGAAACACCCAAGACAACGTTTCCCCATTCGACCTCTTCGAATACGACTACCGCACCTCGGTTATCAAAAAGCCAGACGGAAGTATTGTGTTTGAAATGAAGAACGTGGAAGTGCCAAAAGGTTGGAGCCAAGTGGCCACCGACATCATGGCACAAAAATACTTCCGCAAAGCGGGAGTGCCTCAGGCAGACGGTAGTTTGGGTAGTGAGACATCAGCAAAGCAAGTGGTTCATCGTTTGGCTGATACTTGGCGTCATTGGGGTGAGCAGCACGGTTATTTTGCTTCAGAGGCCGATGCAAAGATTTTCTACGACGAGTTGGTGTACTCGATGTTGAATCAGGAATCAGCCCCCAATTCTCCTCAGTGGTTCAATACAGGTTTGCACCACAGCTATGCCATCACTGGCAAGCCACAGGGTCACTATTTTGTGGATCCCATTACTGAGAAGTTGATGAAGTCAACCAGCGCCTATGAGCGCCCCCAACCTCATGCCTGCTTTATCTTGTCAGTTGACGATGATTTGGTCAATGAGGGTGGCATCATGGACTTGTGGGTTCGCGAGGCTCGTATTTTCAAATATGGTTCGGGTGTAGGTACCAACTTCTCACGCATTCGTGGAGCTGGAGAAAAACTGTCTGGTGGCGGTACCAGTTCTGGTTTGATGAGTTTCTTGAAAATTGGTGACCGTGCAGCGGGAGCCATCAAGAGTGGTGGAACTACTCGTCGCGCAGCCAAAATGGTTTGCTTGGACTTGGATCACCCAGAAGCCCTGGAATTCATCAATTGGAAAAAAGAAGAAGAAAAGAAGGTAGCGGCTTTGATTGCTGCCGGCTACTCAAACGACTATGAGGGTGAAGCGTATGCCACCGTTTCAGGTCAGAATAGCAACAACTCCGTGCGTATTCCCAACCGTTTCTTCGAAGCACTGAAGAAAGAAGAAGATTGGGGCTTTACGGCTCGTAGCACCGGTGAGGTGATGAAGAGTGTGCCCGCTTCCGAAGTGTGGGACAACATTGGTTCAGCTGCATGGGCTTGCGCCGATCCTGGAGTGCAGTATGATGACACCATCAACCAGTGGCACACATGCCCAGAGGGTGGCCGCATCAATGCCTCTAACCCTTGTTCTGAGTACATGTTCTTGGACAACACCGCCTGCAACTTGGCTTCCTTGAACTTGCGTAAATTCTTCAACGACACGGAAAAGACTTTCAACGTGGAAAATTTGGAATACAGTGCTCGTTTGTGGACCACTGTATTGGAGATTTCTGTGTTGATGGCTCAGTTCCCCTCTAAAGAGGTAGCTCAATTGAGTTATGATTACCGCACCTTGGGTCTGGGTTATGCCAACTTGGGTTCCGTTTTGATGTGTGCAGGCATTCCTTACGATAGCAAAGAAGCCAGTGCCATTTGCGGTGCCGTGAGTGCGATCTTGACGGGTACGGCTTATGCTACCTCAGCTGAGATGGCGGCTGTAAAAGGTCCCTTCCGCATGTACGAGAAGAACAAAAAGCACATGTTGCGCGTTATTCGCAACCATCGCTATGCTGCCTATAACACTCCTTTGGCCTTCGAAGGTTTGGATATCAAACCCGTGTGCATTGATGAGAAATTCTGCCCCGATTACTTGTTGAAGTCGGCCTGCAACTCTTGGGATAAGGCTGTTCAGTGGGGTGAGAAATACGGCTACCGCAATGCTCAGGCCACCGTTATTGCGCCTACAGGAACCATTGGGTTGTTGATGGATTGTGATACTACCGGTATTGAGCCCGACTTCGCTTTGGTGAAGTACAAGAAACTTTCTGGCGGCGGATACTTCAAAATCGTAAACCAGTCTGTGCCTGTGGCTTTGAAAAACTTGGGTTACTCGGACGAAGAGACCGCGGCCATTGTGAACTATGCCAAAGGTCACCAGACCTTCAAGGGCGCTCCTCATATCAACCACGAGTCACTGAAGTCTTTGGGCTTCAATGACGCTGACTTGGCGGTATTGGAAAAAGAGGCTCCCATGGCCTTCGAAATCGGTTTCGTATTCAATCAGTGGACATTGGGTGAAGAGTGCATGGCTCGTTTGGGCTTCAGCGCAGAAGAGTACAACAGCCCCAAATTCAACATGTTGAAGGCTCTTGGATTCACCGGCTCTCAAATCAACGAAGCCAATATTTTCGTGGCTGGAACCATGACCATCGAGGGTGCTCCTCATTTGAAAGAAGAGCATTACCCTGTATTTGACTGTGCCAATAAGTGCGGTTCAACCGGTGTTCGTTACATCCATCCTTTTGCACACATTCGCATGATGGCGGCCGCTCAACCCTTTATGTCAGGTGCGATCTCCAAGACTATCAACTTGCCAAACGAAGCCAACGAGGACGATATCAAAGATTGTTACGAGTTGAGCTGGAAGTTGGGTTTGAAAGCCAACGCTTTGTACCGCGATGGTTGCAAGTTGAGTCAGCCTTTGAGCAACAAGTCTGAAAGTGCCGAAGAGGTTGAAGAGACCACTGTTGAAGCCGCTGCTCCTGTCATGGCTAAGCCTGAAGATTTGACACCCGATCAAGTATTGGAGGCCGCTAAGCGCATCTTGAGCGCGAGCCCAGATACCAAGTTCAAGCGTCAATTGTCCAACATCGTTGAGAAAAAGCGTTTGCCCAACCGCCGCAACGGCTTTACCCAAAAAGGCCGAGTGGGTGGACAGACCATCTTTGTTCGCACCGGTGAATACGATGATGGAACCTTGGGTGAAATCTTCATTGATATGCACAAAGAAGGAGCCAGTTTCCGTTCCTTGATGAACTGTTTCTCTATCGCCATTTCGGTAGGTTTGCAGTACGGTGTTCCCTTGGAAGAGTTCGTAGACAAATTCGCCTTTACTCGATTTGAGCCCAGCGGTATGGTCGAAGGCCATCCCAATGTGAAGAATGCTACTTCTATTGTAGATTACATCTTCCGCTTGCTTGGCTTTGAATACTTGCACCGCGATGATTTGGTTCAAGTGAAGCCTAGCGACTTGCGACCTGCTGAGACACCAAAGGCTGAAGCTCCCGTTATCAGCGAGTTCCGCCCCGTATTCAACCCAGAACCTATGGAGACGGTATCTAGCCAAACTAGCAACCAAACGAGCCTGAACTTGGAGGGTGTAACCTTGCAGAAGAAGGATGTTCAAGACCACATGCGCGAGATTCAATCTGATGCACCCGCGTGTAACGTTTGCGGTCACATCACGGTTCGCTCTGGTACTTGTTACAAGTGCTTGAACTGTGGAAACAGCTTGGGTTGCAGCTAAAAGAAAAAACAAACAACAACCTATACCATCGATTGGGGCCGCGCAAGCGGCCCTTTTCGTTTGTAGCGAGGCGAAGGCCGTTCAAATGGGTTACCTTTGCAGGGATTCTACAGCAATGGCTTTTGAGAAAGTAAAACGCAGCGATAACTACAGCGAGTGGTACAACAACCTAGTGAAACAGGCCGATTTGGCTGAGCACAGTGCCGTCAAAGGTTGCATGGTCATCAAACCCTATGGATACGCCATTTGGGAAAACATGCAAAAGGAATTGGACCGCATGTTCAAAGAGACCGGTCATACCAATGCCTACTTCCCCTTATTCGTTCCCAAAAGCTTGTTTGAGAAGGAAGAAAAAAATGCCGAAGGTTTTGCCAAAGAATGTGCCGTAGTTACTCACTATCGCTTGAAAGCCGACCCTGAGAAGCCCGGAGCTTTGATGGCTGATCCCGATTCTCGTTTGGAAGAAGAATTGGTGGTTAGACCCACTTCTGAGGCCATCATCTGGAATACCTATAAGAACTGGATTCAGAGCTATCGCGATTTGCCTATTTTGATCAACCAATGGGCCAATGTGGTGCGTTGGGAAATGCGTACGCGATTATTCTTGAGAACCGCTGAATTTTTATGGCAGGAAGGGCATACCGCTCACAGCACAAAAGAAGAAGCTTGGGCTGAGACCCGACAGATGTTGGATGTATATGCTCATTTTGCAGAACATTTTATGGCCGTGCCCGTCATTCGAGGTATGAAGACCCCTAACGAGCGCTTTGCGGGGGCTGATGAGACCTTGTGTATCGAAGGTATGATGCAAGATGGCAAGGCCTTGCAGATGGGAACTAGCCATTTCTTGGGCCAGAATTTTGCCAAGGCATTTGATGTAAAGTTTCAAAGCAAAGAAGGGAAGTTGGAACATGTTTGGGCTACCAGTTGGGGGGTATCCACCCGATTAATGGGGGCTCTTATTATGACCCATAGCGATGACGAAGGCTTGGTATTGCCTCCCCGTTTGGCCCCCATTCACGTGGTGGCAGTGCCCATCTATAAAACAGAAGAGGAGCTACAAGCCGCCTCCGATACCTTGGACCCCATCCTCGCGTCTTTAAGAAAAGCGGGATTGAGCGTCAAATTTGACAACCGCGATACCCACAAGCCTGGATTCAAATTCGCCGAATGGGAACTCAAAGGGGTTCCAGTGCGTTTGGCCTTAGGTCCTCGTGATTTGGCCAACGGAACAATTGAATTGGCTAGACGCGATACCAAAACCAAGGAAATAGTACCGCTAGAAGGGTTGTCAGAGCGCATCCAAGCCCTTTTGGATGAAATTCAAGACAATCTATTCCAGCGCGCGTTGGATTTGCGTGCAGCCAGAAGTTTCGAAGTGAACAATTGGGCTGAATTCGAAGATGTCATCAACGTAAAAGAAGGATTTGCCTGGGCCCACTGGGATGGCACTTCTGAAACAGAAGAGAAGATCAAAGAATTGACGAAGGCCACCATTCGCTGCATCCCATTTGAGGGTAAGGATGAGACGGGCAGCTGTGTGCTTACAGGTGCGCCCTCCAAGGGTCGTGTTGTGTTTGCTAAGGCCTATTAAGCCTTTCTAGAACGCCGGTAACGGTCTATCAAGGGTGAGGCAAAGATGGCGCCCAGAATGACAGCAGTTCCGACATAGAACCAGCCATTCAAGTCTTCGTTTTCATGGAAAATGATGGCGCCTAGTATTATGCCGTATACGGGTTCTAAATTGACCGTTAAATTGGCTGTAAAGGCACTCAATTGACTCAGGGCCCGAGTGCCCAACCAGAAGGTTAGATTGGTGCACAAAATGGCTAGAAGGATAGTCCATAGCCAATCAGCTGGCAAGCTGGGTAATAGCGATTCTCCAGGTTTCAGCCAAAGGGGCATCAAAATGGTCAAAGCGGCCGCACCGGCAAACATTTCCAAACTACTGATGGCCCAGGCGTCAGCTTGGTCGATGTACTTCTTATTCAGAACCGTAAACAAAGCAGCTAGGGCGGCCGATGCTAATCCGCTGATGACAGCTGCGCCAAACCCGCTGCTGAACGAATGGGCTTGCTCGGCAATTTGGGTTCCGTAGATCAACAGAATGCCGCCAATGACGATAGCTCCTAAAAGCAGATCCTTTTTGGAAACGTGGGTACCGAGCAACCAGGGCTCTAATAAACTGGAAAAGAATGAAGCGGCACTCAAACAGGCCAAGGTGACCGAAGCGCTGTTGCCCAGTTTGATGCTGCCATAAAATGTGATCCAATGGGCACATACAATCAAACCTATGCCTAAGAAAATTCGAACCTGTTTCCAAGACAATTCCTTGAGTCGTTTCCAAACTATCGGCAAGGCCAGATAAATCAATCCTGTTAGGGTCATGCGTTGCCAAACAAGTAGAAACGAGCCATACGATATGAGCTTGCCTAAAATGGCAGTGAACCCCCACAGCAACACAGCGGTGTGCAAGTAGACAAGGGCGCGGTTTCTAGAAATATCGGGCATGTTACGAAGGGATGGGGTCCCTATAAAAAATCAAGGCCGCGCTTTGCAGCACGGCCAGGATGTTGGTATATAAAAGCGCGTAACAGTTGGCGTTGCCCTGCTTAACGGACAACAATACAAATATACAACAAATGCGGAAATCCTGTTCCTCGTGTTGTAATTAATTGTATTTGCCTTTGTACTTGTCTTTGATCTCGCCAGCAATGGTCTTCAACTCTTGCTCGCGGTCCTTATCCATGATGACCAGAACATCGCCCGAATCAACGACCACCAAGTTGTCAATCCCGTTGATGACTACCAAGCGACCCGTATTGGAATATACCAAGGTATTTTGGGTATTGTACATCTTTTGGGAGGTGCCAATTTGAGCATTTCCTTTCTCGTCTTTTTGGCTAACATCCCAGAGACTTTTCCATGTGCCAAGGTCGCTCCAACCAAAATTCGCGGGCAAGACAAATACATTTTTCTCCTTTTCCATGATGCCGTAATCGATGCTTATGCTCGGGCATAGGCCATAGGAGCGCTCCAAATCAACTTTGAACGAACCGCTGCTGAAATCCAATCGGTCAAATTGCTCATAGATTTCAGGCAGATGCTGCTCAAATCGATTCAATATGGTTTTCAAGTTCCAAATGAAAATACCGGCATTCCACAAAAATTCGCCGCTGTCAATGAAGGTTCTGGCTATTTCTTCGGTGGGTTTTTCGGTGAAGGTTTTTACGGGGTAAATGCCTTGCTCGGCCTTGTCGGCATGGAACTGGATGTAGCCATAGCCTGTGTCGGGACGAGTGGGCTTGATGCCCATGGTTAAAATGGCATCTTGTTGTTCGGCGAAGTTTAGGGCTTTGGCGGCATTTTCAATGAAAACCAACTCTTGGGTAATCAAATGGTCAGAGGGGGCTACAATGCAGACAGCATTGGGGTTGATTTGACGCAATTTGAAGGTAGCCAAAGCAATACACGGCGCCGTATTTCGGGCCATGGGTTCTTCCAAAATGTTCGATGAAGCGATGTTTGGAATATGTTCCTTCACCAAGTCCACGTAACTCTCATTCGTAACAATGAAGATATTCTCCCTAGGAACCAGATGCGTGAATCGACGATAGGTTTGGGCCAAGAGGGATTCACCAGAGCCCATGATGTCCATGAACTGTTTGGGGAAACTCTTCTTGCTCACGGGCCAAAAGCGACTGCCAATGCCGCCAGCCATGATCAGGACATAGTGATTGGGATTATGGGTCATAGAATGCCTTCTTGGTAGAGGTCATGCAAATGTACAACACCGCAATAAACCCCTTGATCGGTGATTATCAGTTGGGTAATCTTTTTTTCTTGCATAACGGCAGCTGCTTCAAGCGCTAAATGATGGGCTTCCATGCAAGAGGGGCTGGGGCTAGCAATGTCAACGGCTCGAATGGAGTCCAATTGCTTGTGTTTTTCCAGCATGCGCCGCAAGTCACCGTCTGTTATGATGCCCATTACCCGTTGTTGGTCTACTACCGCGGTCATGCCCAAACGGTGTTGGGTCATCTCCAATACTACTTGCTTCCATTCGGTTTGAGGCCCGACCTGAGGTTGGCCATTCTTTTTGGCAATGTCACCACAGTTTAGATATAGTTGTTTGCCCAGTTGACCACCGGGGTGATGCTGGGAGAAGTCTTGGGCACTGAAACCCCGCATGCGCAGCAACGCAATGGCCAGTGCATCGCCCATCAACATTTGCGCGCTGGTACTCGTGGTTGGGGCTAGATTATGGGGGCAGGCTTCCTTGTCTACGGTGGCATTCAATAGGCAATCTGCACCTTTAGCCAGAGGGCTGTCGGTATTGCCTACGAGGGCAAACAAAGGGTTTCCCCTTAGTTTCAATAAGGGAAGTAAAGCTTGTATTTCAGGGGTGTTGCCACTTTTGGAAATGGCGAGGATGCAATCGTCTTTTTGAACCATTCCAAGGTCGCCATGAATCGCATCTGCCGCATGCATGAACAAGGCGGGTTGGCCTGTTGAGTTCATGGTGGCCACTATTTTTTGCCCAATGATGGCGCTTTTGCCAATTCCTGTAACCACTAAGCGCCCCTGAGAACAAAGCAGTATCTCGATGGCTTTGGCAAAGTCTTCATCGATTTGCTGGGCCAAGGGTTCAAGGGAGCGCCATTGGTCTTCAATGGCTTCTTTGGCGAACGAAAGAATGCGGCGGGTATCACTCATTAGGGCTTGGTGTTACAAAGAAACCAAAATAAGGTCGTGCCGAACAGACTTTCTGTGTTATTTTTACCTGACCTACAACCCTTTTAGTCGGTTGAATGGTTCTTTGCCATATGCCAAACATGAGCTCTGCGAGATCCTTCCTGAAAGAATTCTTCGGGTTTGATGCCTTCAAAGGCAACCAAGAGGCCGTGGTCAATGCCATTCTCAGTGGAGAAGACAGTTTTGTCATCATGCCTACGGGAGCAGGTAAATCCCTTTGCTACCAATTGCCAGCTCTGATGCTGGAGGGGACTGCTATCGTCATTAGCCCCTTGATTGCCTTGATGAAGAATCAGGTTGATAGCATTCGCGGGTTTTCCAAATCGGCCAGTATGGCGCACTTTATCAATTCATCTTTGAGTAAGGCAGAAATCAGCCAAGTGGTTCAAGATATGTTGAGCGGTGAAACCAAGTTGCTGTATGTAGCCCCAGAAACACTCAAAAAGGATGATACTTTGGAGCTTTTGAGCAAGGTGAAGATATCGTTTGTCGCGGTTGATGAGGCACACTGCATCTCTGAGTGGGGTCACGATTTCAGGCCGGAATATCGCCGCATTCGCCAAATGGTCAAGTCGATTGGCGATGTGCCATTGTTAGCACTAACAGCCACAGCCACACCAAAGGTTCAACAAGACATTCAGAAAAACTTAGGCATGCAAAATGCTCAAGTTTTCAAGAGCTCATTCAACCGCCCCAATTTGTACTATTCGATTCGTCCAAAAGGTCGAAAAGATGTGGTGCACAAAGAGATTTTGGGAGTGATAAAAGCCCGAGCCAACGAATCGGGAATCATCTACTGCTTGTCTCGAAAAAAGGTGGAGGAGATTGCCCAAATGCTCAAAGTAAATGGCATTTCAGCTCTTCCATATCACGCCGGGTTAGAGGCCAAGGTTAGGGCCCAGCACCAAGATGCCTTTTTGATGGAAGAATGCAATGTTATTGTCGCTACTATCGCCTTTGGAATGGGTATTGACAAGCCCGATGTGCGCTTTGTGATTCATTACGATGTACCCAAAAGCTTGGAAGGGTATTACCAGGAAACCGGTCGTGCAGGCCGTGATGGTATGAAGGGCGACTGCTTCTTGTTTTACAACCCAAACGACATTGAGAAGTTGGAGAAATTCATGAAAGACAAGCCCGTAGCCGAGCAGGAGATTGGGCATTTGTTGATCAATGAAACGGCTGCCTTTGCTGAGAGTGCTCAATGCCGCAGAAAATTGCTCCTTCATTACTTTGGCGAGTCCTTTCAGCAGTCTGATTGCCGTGAAATGTGCGATAACTGTGCGCATCCGAAGGCGAAAACACGCATCGATTCTGATATGCAAGCTATGCTCAGTGTGGTGAAGGGTCTAAAAGGAGAGTTTACCCTGACTCATTTGGTGCATTTGTGCATTGGTCAGCGTTCCGATACGGTCAAAGATTACGGTCATGATCAATTGCCGGGATTTGGATTCGGTAGCGATAAGGATAAGTTGTTCTGGAAATCAATAGTGCGATTGGCGCTAGTTGAGAATTTCTTGAAGAAAAATATCGAGCGATACGGCTTGCTCAGCCTTAGTGTCAAAGGTGCGGAGTACATCGATGAGCCCTACGCGCTGGAAATGGCTGTCGATACGGAATTCCAAAATGTGAGTGAAGAGGCCTTTGAAAGCGTAAAGTTGGATTCTGTTTCTGACCCCGTTTTGCTTCAGCATTTGAAAGATTTGCGACGCAAGGTGGCCAAAGAGAAGGCATTGCCTCCTTATGTGATATTCGGTGATCCCAGTTTGGATGATATGGCGACCAAATACCCTGTTAGCCTGGAAGAGCTGGCTAACATTTCTGGAGTAGGTAAAAACAAGGCACAGAAATTCGGACAAGCATTCGTTGACTATATCGCTGAGTACGTAGAAAAGAACGAAATCGACCGGCCCTTTGAGATTGTACTAAAGGGCAATGCCGAAAAGTCGGCCAAGAGGGTGAGCATCATTTTGAATATTGACAAGAAGGTAGATCTCCCCGATATAGCCAAACAACTGGGTATTTCCTTTGATAGCCTTATTGATGAAATGGAGCAAATTGTGAACTCCGGCTCCAAGCTGAACCTGCATTATTTCTTGGATCAATTCATGGAAGAAGAACTCTTGCAAGAGGTATACGATTATTTAAAATCATCAGAAGAAGATGATTTAGACAAAGCAAATCATTATTTTGATGGCGATTTCTCCATTGAGGAATTGCAGCTGATACGCATTCAATTCATTTCAGATCTCGGCTAACATGGAACAAGATATTCAACTCTTCGAAAAAGTATTCAGGCAGTATCGTCCGGGTCTGCTGGCTTTTGCGCGGAATATTCTCAACGACCATGAAGAAGCCGAAGAAGTCGTTCACGATATTTTTCTTTCCATCTGGGATAAAAGAGCGGATATGTTCAGCGACCCTGGCCTTAAGAGTTACTTGTTCAGGGCGGTTAAGAATCGCTGTCTGAACGTCTTGCGCAAAGCCAAATTGGACTTTGAGGAAATGCCAGACCAGGTACCTGAAATCAATGGTTCAACCTTGGCATCTGATCTTATTGAGGCTAAAGAAACAGAGAAATTGCTCAATCACTTGATTGAGCAACTGCCCAAGAAATGCAAACAGGCTTTTCTTTTGAGCCGTGTAGATGGTTTGAGCCACAAAGAAGTGGCAGAAATCATGGATATAAGCACCAAAACGGTTGAAAATCAGATTGGTATTGCCTTGAAATTCTTCAAGGAAAATCTAGGGCATCTGCGCAATTAGGGGCTTCGCTTACTATAAGACGGGGCTATCCCTATAGGCCTTGATGGCCATCTTAGGCCAGGGCCCGTTCGTATAAAATTACGTATTGTTTCAAGACGGATTCCAAATCAAATCGTTTCGCTTGGGCCAAAGCTTGGGCTCTGAACCGCTGAAGTACGTCTTCGTTTTGGAGCAGGTACAAGGCTTTTTCGGCCATGCGATCAATGTCGCCAACATCGGCTAGGTATCCTGTTTCTCCCTCAATATTGACTTCGGGCAAGCCCCCTGCATTCGAAGAAATAACCGGTACTTCACAGGCCATGGCTTCCAGTGCGGCCAAACCAAAACTTTCGGTTTGGGATGGCAGGACAAACAAATCGGCAATGCTCAAAATCTCTTCGATGGCCTCTTGCTTGCCCAAAAAACTCACCTGATCGCAGGTTTGCAAGTCGCGGCAAAGGCTTTCAATATGGCTGCGCTCCGGACCATCTCCTATCAATAAGAGTCGGGCAGGCATCTTGTCTAATACCTTTCGAAACACTTGCAGAACATCGCCCACGCGCTTCACTTTTCGGAAATTGGAGGTGTGAATCAAAACCTTCTCTCCGTTGGGGGAGATCGCTTTTTTAAAGTGGTCTTTGGGTTTTTTACTGAAGCGGTCGAAATCAATGAAATTGGGCACCACTTCAATGTCTCGGTTCACATGAAAATGGCTGTAGGTATCTCGTTTTAGGCTTTCAGAAACGGCCGTTACCACATCGCTTTGGTTGATCGACCAGCTCACCACGGGTTCATAACTTGACTCCCGTCCTACCAAGGTGATATCGGTGCCATGCAGGGTGGTGATGACCGGAATTTTAATGCCTTCCAAGGCGAGTATGGCTTTGGCCATCAAGGCTGCCGAGGCGTGGGGGATGGCGTAGTGTACGTGGAGGAGCTGCAGATGAGCCGATTTGACAATATCGACCATTTTACCCGCTAAGGCCGTTTCATAGGGGGCGTATTCAAACAGCGGATATTGGGGTATGCTGACCTCGTGGTAGAAGATACCGGGCGAGAAAAAATCCAGTCTCGCGGGTTGGTTGTAGGAAATGAAGTGCACCTCATGGCCTTGGCTGGCTAAGGCTTTCCCTAATTCAGTGGCTAGAACACCGCTTCCACCGAATGTGGGATACAAGACAATTCCAATGCGCATACTTAAGGTAACAAAGTTCCTGAAAAAATGGCGTAATCTCGCGTTATGGAATTGTTCAGCGATGCGTATTTCATGCAGAAAGCCCTGGAGTTGGCCCAACAGGCCGCCGATGAAGACGAAGTTCCCATTGGAGCAGTAGTGGTGCATGAACGTCGCATAGTGGGCAAGGGTTACAACCAAACTGAGCGTTTGAAGGATGTGACAGCCCACGCTGAGATGTTGGCGATAACGGCGGCGGCCCAATGTTTGGATACCAAGTTCTTAGATGAATGTACTTTGTATGTAACGATTGAGCCCTGTTCCATGTGTGCGGGAGCGATTTCTTGGGCCCGTCTAGGCAAGATTGTGTACGGAGCGGGAGAGCCTAAATTTGGGTATCAAAGCAAAACACCGGCGGCCATTGGGGCTAAAACAGAGGTTGTCGGAGGCATACTGGAAGAGGAATGCCGGGGCATTATGCAGGCTTTTTTTAAAGCCAAACGCTAACGGTATTCGTAACAGCCCAAATCATTCGGTGCCGTACGGGAGAATCCTGTCAAATCTTGGGCAAGGCTGATGGTGGTGCTGCCTTTGTCAATGGCCGGAGAACCTGCTTGCAAGCGATAGTTGCCAGATAGGGGGGCTTCGAAAAGAGGGTCTTGGTTAAAGATGTGATTGGAAGCGGGTAAGTAACCACCGTCGTTTCGAGTGCGAATCAAGTTGAAACCAAAGTTTAAGGTAAAGGGAACTCCGGCATCGGCGTCAAATTGAAGTTCTTCCCACTGGGGGCCTTCAACGATGCAATTGGTCATGCTGCACTGCAAGGGTTCTGTTGACACTACGCGGCCCAAACCGTCCCTTAGGCAGTTGGTCAGGGCGAAATGCCCTTTTTGCCTAGTCCCAATTCGACCATTGTCAGCTAAGGTACAATGGGTTAGATTGTATTGACCCCCGAGTAACCCCAAAAAGGTATAGCTCCCTGCGTCAGAGAATAGGCAATTGATGGCCTCAATCTTGGCGTTGATTCCCGCCACGCAAGCTTGGCCACAATAACTCACTCGAGTGCTTTCCATACGCAAGTTGTAGCCTCCGTTAATGGGCAAGGAGTCGACGCGTATGCCTAGGTTGGCATTGCGAATATCGCAGTGCTTCAAGATGCTATTACCCGAATTTCGGAGCAGGTATATGCCGCCCCATTGGTTGGGCAGGGAGTCGGTTTTGTAAGAGGGAATGTCGCCACGAATGCGAATGGGAGCCCCGGGAGTGCCCTGCCAATTCAATTGGCCCAAAACGTACAAAACCGTGCGGGCTGAAGCGTAAATCTGAACCCCCGGGTCTATGGTGAAGGTGCAGCCTTGGCGAACCAATACGTCGCCTACAATCACATAGGGTTTATCGGTGCGGCTCCAGCGGGTATTGCAGGGTAGAACAGAATCTTGAACATAGTGAGCATCCCAGCCCCAGGCACTCAAAACCACGCGTGATTCTCGGCCGCCAACCCTAGCCAAGATGGAGTCCAAAACAATAGCGGGTTGGGTGTTGTTGTTGGGTTCCAAGCTGCACTGAACAAAAACAAAGACCGAATCTCTAGGGGCTATTTCTATGCCTTGAATCGAAGGCCCTGCTACGCCATCTACATTGATACGGAAAGCAGAAGCACTGCCTCCGGCTAATTCAAAATCGGCTTTTACCCAAGCGTTTTCTGGGTTGCGAATGGAAATGATTTTGGTGACAGAAATGGGGTAGCTGCTGCCGGGTTTCTGAGTGAATAAGGTGTCAAACCACAAGGTATCGGTCGAGGGTTTTAGCGATACGGGCCCTTCTAGCCAGGGGTCTCTCTCGCAGCTGATGGCGACAATCGAAACCAAGGTCAATATGAATAGGGCCAGTTTTCTCATGCAAACATGTCTTCTTCGTTGAGCATGCCCAAGTAAGAATGATAACGCTCTGACACTAGGGTTTCGTTTTCCAAATCCTCCAAAACGGCACAACCGGGCTCATTGATGTGTTGGCAATCGTTGAATCGGCAACGGGGCAAACGAGAGCGTAATTCGGGGATGTATTGGGCCAATTCTCGTTTGGGTATGTCTACCACACCAAAATCCCGAATTCCAGGTGTGTCAATGATTTGGGTGCCATCGCTTAAGGGAAATAATTCGGCAAAGGTGGTGGTGTGCTTGCCTTTTTCGTGGTGGTCAGAAATGGCCCCAACTCGGGCTTTGGCTTCAGGAAACAATCGGTTCAACAGGGTGCTTTTGCCTACTCCTGAATGACCAGCGAACAAAACCCGCTTGCCTCTCATTTGTTCCAAAAGTGGGTCTAAGCCGTGCTCTTGAGTAGCACTTCCCCAAAGCAGAGTAGCCTCGCTTTCTCGGTACATATTATTGATGTCTTGGCTGAATTCGGCTCCTGCCTCTCCCAGCAAATCCATCTTATTGAAAAAGACAATGGCCGGTACTTTGTAGGCTTGACAGATAAGCAAAAAGCGATCAATGAATCCCATAGAGGTTCTTGGGGCTACCAACGATGCGACCAAAACGGCAGCATCCAAATTGCAGGCCAATATTTGCCTGCGAGCACTGCTTTTGTTGGCCCTGCGAATGATCCAGTTTTTGCGCAGATCAACGCTCTTGATTTGGGCTGTTTGGGCAAAATTGGGGTCTGGCTCAATCTCTACCGTATCGCCAACGGCAACGGGGTTGGAGGTGTCGGAAATTTGCAATCGCAGTTTTCCTCGAATGCGGGCTTGCCATAAATCTCCGTCTTCGCTGAGTACTTGGTACCAGGAGCCGGTTGATTTGATGACTAGGCCTTTCATGCTTAGAAAATTTCTTGACAGATCGCCTGGGTTTGACTGCTCTTACCCATCGTATAAAAATGCAGAACAGGGGCCTGATTGGCTATGAGCTCTTTGCATTGGGCAATGGCCCACTCGGTACCCACTTTTTCAATGTCAGCCTCATTCTTACAGGCCTCAACCGCTTGGCTAAGGTCATAAGGAATGTTGATATGAAACAATTTAGGCAGCAAGTACAATTGCTTGCGGGTTTTCAAGGGTTTGATGCCTGGAATGATGGGAACGGTGATGCCTTCGGCCCTGCAGCGGTTTACAAAGTCAAAGTATACTTGGTTGTCGAAGAACATTTGGGTAACCAGAAATTTGGCCCCGGCCTCCACCTTGCGTTTCAAAAACTTAAGATCACTCTCTAGATTGGGGGCATCCATATGCTTCTCCGGATAGGCCGCCGCTCCTACACAGAAGTCGGAGGCGGCCGAATTGCTCAAACCTTCGTCCAAATAAATGCCGGCGTTCATGTTTTGGATTTGGTGAATCAAGTCCAAGGCATTTTTGTTGCCGTCGGGTTCGGGTTCAAAATGGGAGTCACCTTTACGAGGGTCTCCTCTTAAAGCTAGCATATTGTCAATGCCCAAAAAGTGCAGGTCGATAAGCGCGTTTTCGGTGTCTTCTTTGCTGAATCCGCCGCAAATGAGGTGGGGGACAGCATCGACCTTATAGCGGTTCTGTATGGCCGCGCATATGGCCACTGTGCCCGGGCGTTTGCGGGTAGAAATGCGGTCGTAAGAGCCGTCTTGGCGCTTCTTGAGTACATAATCTTCGCGGTGGTAGG
>JBJOHK010000116.1:0-7346 GCA_046047755.1 Bacteroidota bacterium
GTATCCATACTTGAGGCACGAGCCCTTCGAAGTAATACATACTCTTGTTGGCGTCTTTCTCTGAGCCAAAATGCTTTACAAATACGTAATAACTCTTGTTCTTGGGGTCGTACATCTTGTAGGCTATTACGTCTTTCTCGTACAGGTCTTTGATTTGTTTATTGGCTTTTGCTTCGCTGGAGTGCAAACCGGTCACCAAATAAAATCCAGGAGCTGAGGCTACCTTTTCCAAATCAGGCAACATAATGCCACTGGTATCGTAACCCAATCCGAAGTTTTCCAAATCCTCTAGGCTGCGAATGGTCGCTTCTTTGCGAACAGCGGCTCCACCGATGCCTTGGTCTTCGTTATACGATCCAGACCCAGAACCATCGCCGCTTCCATCACCCCGCATTCCGCCACCCAAGGCTGAGAACCCAACATTGAGTTGGAATTCATGCGAAGGCCCGAGAGCGATGCGAGAGGGACCACTAGGCGTATTGTAGGCATAGCTAAACTGCATATCGTCTTGGGGCTTGAATCCCACATTGGCTCCAACTTGACCCAAGTTATTGGCACCTACACCAAACCAGAACATATCCTGGTACCACAAACTCACGTTTCCTTGGAACAAATAATAACTCCAATCGTAAGCGTACACATGAACGGCAGGCTTCAACAACATGTCAGAACCTACTTCAGACTGGAATCCCAATAAGAAATTGGCTTGCGTTTGCATGTCATAGGCCGCTGAATAGTTGTAGTAAGAATAATCAAAAGTAGGCTTGGGCAAACGAGACAAAGAAGCCCCGGCAAACCAATTCTCACCCTTGGCGTACATAGAGGCGCGCAAATCGGCACGTGTCACCGCTGGAGAAAAGATCAAAGCCTTGATAATGGGATCGTTGTCGTGCACATAGATCGCTTTGCTAGGGTCAAAACTTTGACGCAAAGCACCCACGCTAACCCCCAATGACAAGTCGGCGGCACTCCCCAATCCAATGGTATACGCATAGGTGGCATACGTATTATGGGTTTCAGCAAAACCGTAGCGCTCTCGCATGTAGTACAAGCCAAAACCTGTGTTTTTCGAAGCCATGGGCATGCTCACATTCATCACACTGTGCTGAGGGCTACCGGGAACATCCGAAAACATTTTGTTGTGAAAGAGACTCAAGCCACCCATCTCCATGTTGCCTACGGCAGCGGGAATAATGGAGGCGTGATCCATGTAAAACTGATCCAATCTGACACCCATTTGGGCGTTCAAGGGAAGGCCAAGTGCCAATCCGATCAATGCAAAGGTGATTTTTTTCATGGTGTTTCGAATTAGCGTATAACTTGGATGTATCCACGGAACTGTTCGCCCGTAAATCGGTTTTTCATGTAGTAGAAGTAAATACCATCAGGGAGGGTTTCTCCATTCATGTCAGTGGCCATCCAATCGTTTTGGTAGTCCGAACTTTCATAAATGAGTTTGCCTTGGCGGTCGTGAATGTCAATATCGTACAAGAACAGATCGGCCAATTCAATCAAATCCCAGGCGTCGTTCTGACCGTCATTGTTGGGGGTAATCAAATTGGGAATTCTCAATATCGGTGGATCAACAACCGTTACCAACACCGAGTCAATGTCAGCACAGCCATTTGAATCCAGACTATTCAAGTAATACATGGTGGTCGACAAGGGTCGAGCAATGACTTGTGCTTTGGTCGAATCGTCTAGCGTATTTCCAGGAGACCAAGTAAAATTGGTGGCTCCTTTTGACCACAAAGTGGCGTATTTGCCTCGATAAATAGTAGTATCACTATAAGCTTCGACATTGGCCGGAGGGAAGGCCAAAATCTGAACCGAATCTTCAGTGAAACAAACGGCCCCTACGCTGTAGGAACGAACCTTATACCAACCCTTGTTGTAGAAGCTACGAACGCGAGCCACACTGCTATCTTTTAGCCAGCTGATGCTGTCACCGCCAATGACGGTAACCTCTAAACTATCCCCTTTACAAAGCGGCAAGCTACCGTTGTACGAGAAACTCAAATTGGGTTTCTGAATAAAATTCAAACTCTGGCGAGCCGTATCGGAACAACCCGCATCGCTGGTTAAAATGTAGGTAACATCTAATGGCCCAACGTTGTCTACCCATACAACAGGGCTGTCTAAAGAAGACAGGTTGCTATTGCCAAAATCCCACAACTTATAAATGATAGGATCGACTGAGATACTAGCTGTATCGTAGAAATAAATGCTGTCAGGGACACAGATACCCTCTGAATAGAATGCAGCTACGGGTGAAGGAACTACCGTATAGGTTCTGAACATGCTGTCAGCACAGCCGTGTATGTTCTCCGCATACAAACGCAATGTATAGGTTCCGGCAGAATCAAATTGGTGATTGGTAGACGTTGCAGGCAATTCGGTATTGCCGTCTCCAAAATCCCAACTGGTCAGTTTCATGGTATCGTCGGCATCAAACAGTTCCTCTTTGACAAAGAAGAAATTGTTCTCGTTTAAGCACTGGGTGCTATCGTTGGGAGATACCATTGGATCCAAGAAGAAGCTAACTTTAGGCAGGTAATAAACCCGAATCTGTTGAACGGAAGAGTCTTGACAACCTTCAAACGAGGTAGCAATCATAGTTACATCGTGTACTCCTGGCGTATTGAAACCTTTCTTCACCAAGGTATCGATGTACTGTGGCGGTGTTTGATCAATGATCCAATTGTAAATGATTTGGTTATCAGGAATGGTCGTCGACTTGACGCGACGCATGACCGTCGTATCGCCCAAACACACCTGCTTAGTGGTAAATGAGGGTATTGGCTTGGGGTGCACCTTGATCCAGTATGAGGCGGTATCGGTACAGCCGTCTGTCGTAATCACCTTCAAGGTTGCCTTATAGGTTCCCACTGCCGCATATTGGTGTGTCGTATTGGGGTAGGTAGAATCATTAACCGAGAAATCACCAAAGTTCCAAACGTAAATATCAGCCACTGTGCCTTTCAAATTGGTTTGGTCATTGGTTTGGGTAACCTCGTCCAAGCAGGTGTGACTTAAGGTAAATTTAGCATCGGGAATGGCATTCACCGTGTGATAATATTCGGTTGAATCAACACAGCCAAAATCAGAAGTCACTTTCAATTTGATGATGTAAACACCGGGAGCCAAGTACTTGTAGGCAATATTCTTGTTCAAGTTGTTGGTGGTGTTACCCGACAAGATGGCACTACCATCCCCACGATCCCAAACCCATGATTTCACTTTGTCAGGAGCGGGATCTTGGGTAGAGTTAGAATAAAATGACGTTTTGCCAAAGCAAATGGGGTCACCCCCTGGAGGAAAATCAATGGCAGGAGCTGGCAAACTGTGAACCAAGTAATCCAGACTATCGATGGCTTTACAGCCCAATGCAGTTGTACGTGTCAAGTAAATCTTGAAGTTGCCACCGGCTGCATAAATGTGATTGATGGTTTGGGCCGTAGATGTGGTCAAATCACCCAAATCCCACTTGCGCGAGAAAATGCTCTCAGGCGAAGGAGGCGTGTAGGTATCAATAAACAACGATGTATCGCCTACGCAAACCCCGTTGGTGTAAATGTTTTTGTTGAACATCACTGTGGGCAATACACCCACTCTGAGGTTGTAACTAAAGGTATCCTCATCGGTGCTATTCCCAACAATGAGGGTTACCGTGTAATTGCCATAAGTGGCATACTTGCGGAAAATACTCGTGGGAATACCCGAATTGGTATAGGTAAGCGTATTGCCATCACCAAAGTTCCATTTCCAATAAGTAATGGGCGTTGACGTACTGCGAGAAAGATCACTAAAGAAGAAGGTATCGCGTTCGCAACGACCTTTGGCCAAGACAAACTTGGCAAAGGCATTTGTACTTCCCAATACGTTGACACCGTTTTTCACGTTTGCCAACACAAAAGTCATCTGAGTCTGAAAGGTATTGGTGGCGATTTGACCCTTGCGATCGGCCGAACCCATTCCACCCAAGTCAACCCAAGAAGCAGAGGGCGCATGACCCAAAACTCGCAAATAATTGGATTCAAATACCTCGTCATCAGCGGTTACAGAGTCATAAGAAACCGTCAATTCAAAATTATTCGAAGTACCGGTGGGCAATAGTCCCAACTCCCAATGGTGAACCTTAGACAGGTTGCGTATACCTGAAGGCAAGGCTCCACCTGTTGAAGGGGCTCCACTCTTGGCCTCCATGTGGTAATAAACCAAACCCGTAACCGTTTTGTTGAAATTCAACTGGGTGTAGCGGTAATCTTGATTGACACCGATATGAAAATCCAAACTAGTAGCACCGCTGGTCAACCCAATCCAAAGGGGGCCATTAACAAAACTATTCTTGGAACCACCCAATCGAATGGCACCGGCCATGGTTCTGAATGCTTTAGAACCGCTGGAATTAACAAACCCCAAAGCCAGTTCTAAGGTATCTTTAATGTCTAGCGTATCGCCAGTTACCGTTAGCGTAACGCCGCTTCCGTTCATGTGCAAACTACGCAGTTGAACATTTGAAGAACCACTGCTACTTACCGCAAATCCTAACGATTTGCTCACCGTAATGGTCTCGGAATAAACCCCGTTGGCAATGTTGATCACATCTCCAGTTGAGGCTATAGCCATGGCCGCGTTAACTGTCTTTTTAGGCCCCGTAGTGCCGCTAACAAAGGTGGCCGACGTACCGTCGTACGCGTCATCACCTGAGGTTGAGACATAAAGATTTGCTGCATTCAGCGCACTCCCTCCTGCACACAAAACGAGCAGGGCGAGAAGTAGAGATTTCATTTTCATTCGATTTTCGTTCAATCAAAAAGTTGTGCTTTAACAAACACTAATTGTGTAAATAAAGACACTCAAAAGTACATCGGTGTTGGCTGCTACCCAAAATATGTTGAAGATTTGACCATCAGGCTAGACAGCTCAGAATGGCAAATCGTCATCAGCCTCTGAACTAGAGACCGAAACGTCACCTGCTGCGGGCGCTTGGGTCTCAAAAGAGCCTACTGAAGAAGCTGATGGCACAGAGGCTGGACTGGAGCCGGCTGCTTGTACATTCCATGCTTTCACATCGGTGTACCAACGGCCATTGTACTCGCGGCTTTCCACATCGATGCTTACGGTCAAGTCTTGACCCTCTTGTATGGCGAATTTGGCAATTTTATCGCCCCACAGGTTGAAGCACACTTTTTTGGGGTAGGTTCCGGGAACTTCCAAGATATACTCCTGCTTTTCCCATGTTCCATTTTTTCCTTGCCCAGTTTGCTTGGACAATACTTGGATGATTTTACCGGTAATTTCCATAATAACAAAATTACAGCAAATGCTGCGCGTGTGTGCGATTACATACCCACATCGCCTCCACCATCTTTCAGGTCGTCGACTTGCAGTTTGCGTTTCACCTTCGGGGTTTTATCTACTTCAATTTCTCCGAATCGGTAATCAAAATTCACACGCACTCCCCACATGTTGGTGCGTCGAACATCGTAGTAGTAGAAGTCTGATCCTTGGGTAAGAGTCACAAAGTCTCTTCTGGGCGCCAGCGGATTATCAATTCCGAAACCAAGTCCTCCTTTGTCAGAGGCAAATCGCTTTTTAGCTCCTACCATATGAAAGAACCAATTGGTGGTTTTCCCCTGCAGGGTAAAGTTGGGCGCATTGAATCGACCAAAGGCTTCCAATTGCCAATTGTTTTTCAAATTCACATTCCCCCTCAAGCCTGCGCTGTAGGTGAAACCACTGTTGCTCACGCCAGCTAAACGACCAGTTGTTACCCCCGAATTCAGGTAGACATAACCCAATCCGCCGTTGAAATTCAACATGTAGGCGTCGCCTTTCAAATTCAAATTCAGATCGAAACCGGTCACATTGCTGATGCCCAAATTTTCATAGGTATTCAGAAATACCCCCTCGCCAGTGACGCGACTAATGGTTTGAATGGCATTGCCCACATTGCGGTTGTACAGGTTTAAACCCCAGCCACCGCCGCGGCCATACTTGCCCACATTTAGCTCTACATTGTTGCTGACTTCGGCTTCCAATTCGGGATTACCTACCGAAACCTTCAAGGGGTCTGAGGTATTTCCATAAGGATTCAGGTAATTCAGACTAGGGCGTTGAATTCGCTGGGTATAGGTAATGCGCGCAAATCCACCCCTCCCGATATTTTTCGATAGATTGATGTAGGGGATAAAATTGGAATAGGGCTTACCCACAAAGGAGCTGTCGCTGGGCTTCTGCAAGCCACCACCAAACTGGGTATGTTCATAGCGTCCACCCGCCCTCAAGCTAAGGGAAGAATTGAAATTGTAGAGCAATTGCGCATAGCCGCCATAGACGTTTTGGTAATAAGTAAAAGCGTTGTTTCGCTCCTCCAAAGAGAACAATTGTTGAGTGGCAAAATCCAAGGTATCAAAATGGTAATCAGAAGCCACATCGCGCAAAATAGTCTTGGCCCCCACCTCTAAGGTGGCCTTTTTTAGCAAGGGCTCCGTATAATCGATTTGGGCCGTCAACTCACGGTTGTCGGCCACGTTTTCGCTGCTCTCCAAATACGGAATGTAAGCCAAGCCATTCAAGCGATTGGCCTCATAATCAGCCAAATCGCGGTTGTTTGACAATTGAACACTCACGCCCAATTCACGGTTGACCTTTTCAAATTTTCTGCGGTAATCCACATTGAAATCAGCTCCCAATCCAGCACTGTTGTTTTTTGCATCTTGGCTCCAGCTAAAATCCAAAGGGCTAGACTTGAGCCCCTGTTGAGTCAGCCAATCCTGATTGTTCCAACGCATGTGACTGCGAAGAGTTGAGGAAACACTCAAGCCATTTTTTTCGTTGAACTGGTGATCAAAACTCAATGTCAGGCGAGGGCCTCCACCCCAATTGTTTGTGCTACCGGTTTGAAGCATCGCATATGAAATTCCATCAATGGAATTGTATCGTTCGGTGCGGTAATCGCCCCAAGTTCTCCAGAAATGCCCACCCAGTTGCGCGCTAAAGTTCGACTTGCCTGTTTGGTGCGAAATGTTGCCGCCTAAATTGGCACTTCGTGTTCCTATACCGGCGCGTACATTGCCGCTCGTTCCCTTCAATCGGGATTCTTTCATGATGATATTGATAATACCTGCCGTTCCTTCGGCATCGTATTTGGCCGAAGGGTTGGTAATCACCTCAACCCGATCAATTTCATCAGCCGGTAAGGCTCGCAATGCGTCAGCTACACTGCCCGTCATCAATCCGCTGGGGCGACCATTGATGAGCACTTTCAGATTTCGGCTACCTCGTATGGACACGTTTCCATCCATATCGACTTCCACCATGGGCACTTTAGCCAACAAATC
>JBJOHK010000117.1:0-7403 GCA_046047755.1 Bacteroidota bacterium
ACCTCCATGATGCTCATGTACATTGGGCGAGTCAACCTAAAATATTTGGGCATTTTGGCGGGCATAGGCTTAAGCGCCATCACCATCATGGTCTTGTTTCTGACCAATATTTCAGCCCAAACGGCCCGTGATTTGGGAGGCCGTATACCCACTTGGAAGAGCCGCATCGAGACTTTTTCAGGGAACAATTCCAACGCGGAGAGTTCGTACCAGCAGATGCAGTCTAAAATAGCCGTGGCTACGGGGGGTGTTTTTGGCAAAGGCCCTGGACATTCCACCCAGCGTTATTATCTACCTCACCCCTACTCCGACTTTATTTATGCCATCATCGTGGAGGAATATGGACTCTTTGGCGGCCTGATCATACTCGGTTGCTTTTTGGTACTCCTGTACCGTTGCTTGAAGCTTATGACTGCTTCGCCGCAAGCCTTTGGCGCCCTTACGGTAGTAGGCTTGGGTTTATCCATGTCCTTTCAAGCTTTTTTGAACATGGGAGTTGCTGTGGGGGTATTGCCCGTAACAGGATTGACCATTCCTCTGGTATCTATGGGCGGAACTAGTTTGCTTTTCAACTCCTTGTCGTTTGGCATCATACTCGGCATTAGTCGACACATCCAAGAAGAAAAACGCAAGCAAGCCGAGGGGGCGGCTGCTGATGCCTAAATTCATCGTCAGCGGGGGCGGAACCGGAGGGCACATATTCCCTGCCGTGGCCATTGCCAAAGAACTTCAGCGCCAATACCCAGGCAGCGAAATCCTGTTTGTAGGAGCCCAGGGTCGCATGGAGATGGAGAAAGTCCCAGCTGAAGGATTCAAGATCATTGGCTTGCCCATTGAAGGCCTCAAACGCTCGCTGACTCCCCGCAACTTTATCGTTCTTGCCAAAGCGCTGTACAGCTTAGTGCAAGCGCGTAAACTCCTCAAATCGTTCCAGCCCGACGCCGTCATTGGCACCGGCGGATACGCCTCTCTCCCCATTTGCCGAGCAGCCGCGGGGATGGGCATTCCTACCTTTTTGCAAGAGCAAAATGGCTTTGCCGGCCTAACCAACAAAACCGTGGGGCCAAAAGCCCGACACATCTTTACCGGCTTTCCAGACATGGATCGCTTTTTTGCGCCCGGAACCTGGACCTTTACCGGAAACCCTGTTCGCGAAAACATCTTGCAGGCAGCCCGTCAAGGCAGCCAGCTCCGCTTAGAGGCCCTCAAGGCCTTTGGCCTCAGCCCCGATCGCCCCGTCTTGTTCGTCACGGGCGGTAGCTTGGGTGCTCGAAGCATCAACCAAGCCCTGCAGCAAAACCTAGAACCCCTCAAAGAAGCCGGCGTTCAATTGATATGGCAAATGGGCAAAACCTACGCAGAGGAACACCTAGAAGAACTCAAGAAAAGCTGGAATATACCCGGCTTTTACCTGTCGGCTTTTGTTTACAACATGGACCAGGCCTATCTGGCGGCCGATTTGGTCATCGGTCGCGCTGGTGCCTTATCGGTTTCTGAAATCGCGGTCATGAACAAGGCCAGCATCTTGGTGCCATCCCCCAACGTAACCGACGATCACCAAACCCAAAACGCCAAACTTCTCAGCGAACATGGAGCCGCACAGCTCGTGCTCGACTCAGATGCCCAAAAACACCTTGTACCCGAAGCGCTACGCCTCTTGGCAAAGCCTCAGAGCTTGTCCCAAATGCGCCAACGCCTGGAACCCTTGGCTCGCCCAGCGGCCACGCAAACCATCGCTTCCTCCATTTTGGAGAGCATAGGCTTGGCAAATCCAGCGCCCAAGAGGGTTTATTTTTTGGGAATAGGCGGCATTGGCATGAGCGCCATTGCTCGCTACTACGTTCAAACCGGATGGCAGGTAGCGGGTTACGACAAGACCCCTAGCCCTTTGACCGAGGCCTTGCAAGAAGAAGGCATGCACATTGGATATGCCGATAGCATCGAGAACATTCCAGACGATTTTCGAAAGCACCCCTCAGAGGTTCTCTGGGTCTTGACGCCGGCTGTTCCCCACAACCACCCCCAACGCCAATGGGTGGAAGAACAGGGCTACGAGTGGAAAAAACGCAGCGAGGTACTGGGCTTGCTTGCTCAAGACCATTTTACCATCGCCATAGCTGGAACACATGGCAAAACCACCAGCAGCACCTTAGTGGCTCATTTGCTCAAAGAAAGCGGGGCGCCTGTTACTGCCTTTTTGGGTGGCCTATCCAGCAATTTTGGCAGCAATTACCTGCACACACAAGGTCAAGGTCCACGCCGGGTCGTATTGGAAGCCGATGAATTCGATCGAAGCTTTCATCGCCTGAAGCCCGATTTGGCCTTGATCACGGCCATGGATCCCGATCACTTGGACATCTACGGCAGCCCAGAAGCTTTTCACCAGGCCTTTGTAGACTTTGCCCACAAACTGCGACAGGGCGGGCACCTGTTCCTTCAGGAACAATTGTCTGATCAAGGCATGACAGACTTGCCCCTTCTTCGATACGGCTTGAATTCAGCCGATTACCGAGCCGAGAACATCCAAGTCGAAGACGGAGAGTACCATTTTGATTTCGTGCATCCCAAGGGTCGCTGCCGCATGCACTGCGGATTACCCGGCCGACACAACGTAGAAAATGCTGTGGGCGCCTTAAGCATTTGTTGCCAGCTGGGCATAGACCCAGAAAGCTTACGGGAGGCATTGAGTCAATTCAAAGGAGCCAAACGTCGATTTGAACGACTGGTTTCAGGCCCTCGCTATGTCTTGATCGACGACTATGCCCATCATCCGCAGGAGTTGAATGCCTTCATCGCCTCGGTTCGCGAACTCTACCCTAATCGCAAATTGACCGGCATTTTCCAGCCGCACTTGTTCAGCCGTACCCGCGATTTTGCCCAAGGCTTTGCCCAAAGTTTATCCAGCTTGGATGAACTCTGGCTTATGCCCATTTACCCGGCTCGCGAGCTACCAATGGAAGGCATTGACAGCCATTGGCTCAGAAGCCTTATGCCCGAGCAAGAAAAGGTTCAAGTCTTAGGCCCAGAAGCCATTTTGCAGAAGGCCTCGGAAGACAAACCCGAGCTTCTACTCATCATGGGCGCTGGCGACATTGACCGCCTTTGCCCTCCCCTCACCGAAATGTACCAACGCTTGAATTCACACGCATGAAACTCAGTTTGAACCGCCGCCAATCCCTCTTGCTCCTCTTGATCCTTTTGATCTTCGGATTGGTCTTTGCCTGGACCAACAGCAATGGGCAGAGCAGCAACAAGCGCATCAAGCGCATAGAAATCAAGAACAAGGGTAACCGCGGATTCGTCTTCTATAGCCAAAAGGACATTACAGGCATCTTGGAGAAAACCGCAGGGAAGTTAACCGGTCGCAGCAGCAAAGCCGTTCAACTGCAGAAAATCGAATACGCCTTGATCGAACAGGCTGCCATCAAGACTGCCGATGCCTATGTCAACCTCAATGGGGTATTGACCGTAAAAATTCAGGAGCGGGAGCCTTTGCTATTGGTACGAAACCGAAAAGGCGAACAATTCTATGTGGATTCAGCCGGTATCGTTATGCCCGTTCGAGGCAAACACGCCGATTATGCGCTACCCGTAAACGGCCACATCAAAACGGGATTCAAAGCGGGAGCCATTACCCAAGAACCCTGCTTGAAAGATTTGATAAAAGTGGCCCAAGCCATGGGCGCCGATCCCTTCTGGGACGCACAATTTGAACAAGGCTATGTCGATAACTATGGTCGCATAGTGTTGATTCCCCGCTTGGGAACGCATAGCATTGTTATAGGCACGGCCGAACAGCTCACTCAAAAGCTGGAAAACCTGCGTCTTTTCTACGAGAAAGGGCTGAAAACCGTAGGGTGGAACAAATACCGTACAGTTGACCTCAGCTACCAAAACCAAATCGTAGGCAAGCCGCTTGATCCAGAAAGTGAACAGTTTCTGCTGCACCCTGTCCAAAATGATACACACTCTACGCCATAATCCTCTATGACTCAACACAACTCTCAGATTATCGTCGGATTAGACATTGGAACCACCAAGGTTTGCGCCATCGTCGGTCAATTAGCCGAGAACGGAAAAATCAACGTTCTGGGCATGGGAAAAGCCCCCTCTCAAGGTGGAGTTTCTCGTGGCATGGTTGCCAATGTAAACAAAGCCGTGCAAGCCATTGAATTGGCCATTACCGAAGCTGTACGCCAAAGCCAAGTTTCGATCAAAACCGTTTTTGTAGGCATTGCTGGGCATCACATCAAAAGCTTGCAACACCGTGGCTCCTTGAGCCGCAAAATGTGGGACGAAGAAATTTCCCAGGCGGAGCTCGATACCCTCGAGTCTGAAATGGAAAATTTGGCGCTGTCGCCAGGATTGGAAATTCTTCACGTATTGCCCCAAGAATACCGCATCGACAATGAAGATGGAATCAAAGACCCTGTTGGGCGTGTGGGCGTACGCGTAGAATGCAATTACCACATCATCACCGGCGAAACTTCAGCGGCTAAAACCATATTCATGGCCGTTCGCAGAGCCGGATTGGAAGTGGCTGATTTGATCGTAGAACCCGTTGCCTCTGCGGCCGCTGTGTTGAGCGAGCCTGAAATGGAAGCCGGTGTTGCTCTGGTCGATATCGGAGGCGGTACCACTGACGTCTGCATTTTTGAAGACGGTTTCATCCGTCATACCGCCATCATCCCCATTGCGGGTGATCGCATCACCAAAGATCTTCAAGAAGCCTTTGGTCTTTTGAAAGACCAAGCCGAAGTGGTCAAAACCCATTATGGGTCTTGCTACCCCACGGAGTCCATGAAAAACGAAGTTGTGGTTGTACCCGGATTGCCCGGTCGTCAGCCTCGCGAGATATCCCTTTACGCCATTAGCCAAGTCATTCGCGCCCGCGTGGAAGACATCATCTCCAAGGTAGATTTTGAAATCGAAGTCAGCGGCCAGCGCCAGCGCTTGGCTGGAGGTATTGTCCTTACGGGTGGAGGTTCCAGCATGAAGGACGTGACTCAACTGTTCAATTACCAAATTGGACTCGAAGTGCACATTGGTCGTCCCGGCCAACACTTGGGTAAGGGCATGATAGAAGAAGTGCGCAACCCCATGTATGCCACCGGTATTGGCTTGGTCATGAAAGGATTCGAACTGGCCGCCAAAACCCAACTCCAAATGTCCCAAAACGAGCCCTTGTCACAAACCACAGTGGGCCCTGAAGCATCAACCTTTATCGATGAAGACAACTCTGAACCCCTTCCCATCGATGCCAACCCCGGCAAACGTACCACCTGGATACAGGGAGTATTGAACTGGGGACATAGCATCAAAGAATGGGTCAACGAAGACTTCGACGATAAAATGAACTAAAAAAACTCCTGCTATGACACAACCATTTGTACCTGCCGTAGACCGTTTCGAAGGCAATTTGATAAAAGTAATTGGTGTCGGTGGCGGCGGAAGCAACGCCGTCAACTACATGTACCAACACGGCATTGAAGGAGTAGACTTTTTCGTCTGCAACACCGATGCCCAAGCCCTGAAATATAGCCCCGTCCCCAACCGCATTCAACTCGGCTTGGAATTGACCCAAGGCCTTGGCGCTGGCTCGCAACCCGAAATGGGCGAAAAGTCGGCCGTCGAGAGCATGGATGAAATTCGCCGCCTGCTGGAAGGGAATACCAAGATGGTCTTTATCACCGCCGGTATGGGTGGTGGTACCGGAACCGGCGCCGCTCCCGTAATCGCCAAATTGGCCCAAGAGATGGGCATCTTGACGGTCGGAATCGTAACCATTCCCTTTGAAGACGAAGGGCCACAGCGCATCAACCAAGCCAATGAAGGCGTGGAATCACTACGCCCTCACGTCGATGCTTTGCTTACCATTTGCAACGACCGCATCGTTGACATGTACGGCGATTTGACCATCGGGCAAGCCTTCTCCAAGGCCGATGATATTCTGTGCACCGCCGCCAAAGGCATTGCCGAAATCATTACGCGCCCAGGACAAATCAATGTCGATTTCATGGATGTACTCACCGCCATGCGCAAAAGCGGACGCGCCATTTTGGGAACCGGTGTAGCCAGCGGCGAAAACCGCGCAGAGACGGCCGTTAAAATCGCCTTGGACAGCCCCTTGCTCGACAATGTTCGCATCAAAGGCGCCCAACACCTGTTGGTCAACTTCACCTATGGCGATCAAGAGCCCTTGATGAGCGAAACCCGAGCTGTCAAGCGCTACTTGCAAGAAGAAGCCGGACACTCGGCTCATTTGAAAATGGGCATTACCCAAGACGAATCGCTGGGCGATCGCATATCCATTACCGTGATTGCGACTGGCTTTGAAAACCAGGCTCAACGCGAGTTGCCATTCAGCCATGCTCCTGCTCAAGCCGTTGCAGAAGTTCCTGTCGCTAAGGTGGAGGAAGTTCCTGTTGCGGCTGCCCCAACAAGTGCCCCAGCCGGCATGTTCCAACCTCGTGTGGTGGAAAGCCATGAACCCCTACCCACGGAAGCCGCTCCACGGAGCCAAAACGGGTATGAAGGGCCTTATGGAAATAACATACCCAACCGCCGCAACGAACGAGAGAACCTCTTGGATAACGACCTAGACGTTCCCGCTTACTTGCGCAAAGGAGTGGTACTGGCCGCAGCCCCTGCCAGCGATGCCCGTGATGTTTCGCGCATCACCATTGGAGAAGAAAGCAGAGATGGACGCGATATGACGGTTCGTCCGAATCGCCATCTCCACGACAATGTAGACTAAATCACAAGTTTAGTAGTGTGTTTCATAGATGGGAAGGGCCTCCGTTAGGAGGCCTTTTCTGCTTTTATAACAACATGCTTGTCGCGGGTAGCAGCACCCTGAATCCTAGCCATCGATTCCTGCCCTACCTATATCGCATCGTACAGGCGTCTATACTGATTCACGACCGCTTCGAAGGCATAACGGGATTGAGCAAAAGCTCTAGCGGCATCAGACATCTGTTGACGCTGTTCCGCATTTTGCCCCATAAAAGCCTGAGCCGCATTCAGTAATGCGATCTGATCACCGGGCTGAACTACCCAACCGGTTTGTTCATGTTGAATCATTTCCGGAATGCCCCCTACGCCAAAAGCCAAAACCGGAGTTCCACAACTCAGGGCCTCCATAACGGTAGTGGGCAAATTGTCGTTGCGCGTGGGAGTGACATACAAATCAGCCGCCCTATATACGGATACCAGATCATCGGCTTCGCTTACAAAACCCGCCTCAACAAAGGGTCCCTTCAAGCCCAAATCTCCTACTCGATTCTGCCCTACCAATAGAGCCTGAACCTTTTGGCCTTGCTCTATCAAGTCATTGAACAGCTGAACAAATTCAGGAAAGCCTTTATAGGGATTGGCCAGATTGGCCGATGAAAACAAGAGTA
>JBJOHK010000118.1:0-8998 GCA_046047755.1 Bacteroidota bacterium
CAAAGCGATGGCTACATTCATGCCTCTAATTGGGTAAAGATTGTGTCAGAATCAGACATACTCAGCTTCCATGTGCCCTTGACAAGCGAGACCCGCAAATGGGTAGATTCGAACTTTATAACGACTTTGAAAAAACCGGTTTGGTTGCTGAATTTGTCTCGCGGTGAGGTCGTTGATACACAGGCGGTTTGGCAGGGTATTCAAAGCGGAAAAATTCTCGGATTTGCCGCTGATGTTTTGGAGCGTGAGCCCCCGATGATGGAGGGTTCTCCCATTCGCGAACTATTCATCGAAATGTCGCGAGATTATCGATGTTTATTTGCGCCCCATGTCGGCGGATGGACCTCTGAAAGTTACCAGAAAATATCCCGTGAATTATTGGCTAAAACTCTGTTAGTCATGCGTGTGGATTGATCCCTTGTCGCTGAGAATTTGCCTTACACGTCTGGGCTAGGCCCAAGAAAGGGCTGTTTCAGGCCTTTTTTCAAGGCCGCAGGGGTTGTTACTCTCTTGATTTTTCGGTAAAATTGCCAATTAGTCGGATAGAATCGCTTTGCCGCGTTCTTTTCGATGAATTGAACCAAGAAAAATCTATGAAGAATACGCATCTCAAGTGGGCTCTAACCCTTGCAATGTTCGCTGCTGGAAGCGCATGGGCGCAAACCAACTTTGCCGATTTTCGTGTGAAGGCATTGAACCAAGATGGAAAGAAAATCTCGGGAGTTCGAGTGGTCATGACCCAGAACGACATCGAAGTCGCTTCTGATACCACCGATTCAGACGGTAACGTGGTATTCCAAACCTTGAATCCAGGGGAATACGTGGCGACCGCTGAGTACGCAGGGTATCCCCTTCAGAAAAAAGAGAATTTGGAATTGGTAGCGGGTTACAACGACCAATGGGAAGTTCGTTTCTTGAAGTCAGGTCCTGCTGTTGAAATTGTCGTGAGCGGGCGCCGTGGCCCCGTAAGTTTGAACAATGGCGAAACGCAGATTTCAGGTGCGAAGTTGTTGGGTGCCGGTAAGCGTGGAGCGGCCTATGCCGTTTCTACTGATGCCGGTATTTTGGCTACTCGCCAGGGAACTTCGGTTCGCGGTACTCGAGCCGATGGTAACGGTACGTATATTGACGGTATGCGTATCATTGGTGGTGGAACACTACCGAGTTTGGGTACAGAAGCGGTTGCTGTAAATATTGGAGGTATTCCTGCCATGTACGGTGACTTAACCGGTGGAGCATTTAGTTACACCTCCAAGAGTGCCTCCGCCAAAATGGTTTCTGCCATTGAGGGTATTACCTCAACAGGTTTGGATGCATTTGGGTACAATACCGTTGAAGGTTTCGTTTCGGGTCCCCTTTGGAAAAAGAACATTTTGACCGACGGTGGCCGAACCAAAGAATTGGTTAAGCTCGGTTTTACCCTTAACGGCAACCTGGGTTATTATAAAGAGCCAGATCCTACTCGTACGGGTGTTTACGTCGTGAAAGAAGACAAGTTGGCAGAGATAGAAGAGAATCCATTGATCATTACCCCTAATGGATTCGTACATGCCGCCAGTTATTTGACCGAAGAGGATTTTGATTTGCTCAAGGCTCGCCCCAATTCAGCCCTTTACAATGGTAACTTCATTGGGAAGCTTGAATTCCGCCCCAACGACCAGATCACCATTACGGGTTATGGATCATACTTCTATTCCAACGGCCGTTCGGCTAGCAATAGCATCATGAACTACAAAAACAATGCGCGCAGCGATAACCAGACCTACCGCGGATATTTGCAGTTCACTCAAAACTTCAAAGTTGACAAGGAAAGCCAAATCAAATCGGCCTTCTATACCATTCGCGGTGAATACCAGTCGTCTACTTCACAGACTCGCGATGCCAAGCATTTGAACAACATTTTCGACTACGGTTATGTAGGTACTTTTACCCGTTACCCTGAAGAGGTATTCTTCTATTCGAATTACGACGCGCAGCAAAACCCCAACAAAGAGCCCAAAATTGTGCGTGACCAATATGGCAACTATGTGCAATTGCGTAACTACTGGGAATTGGTGGGTTACCGCGATACCTTGATGGCTTTCCAAGCCAGCGATTTGAACCCCTTGCGTGCCAAATACACGCAGAACGTATACGATTATTACGATAGCCGTGGCTTCAATGTGACCAGTCAAGGTACCTTGATTGCCAACCAGGGCTTGTTGAACGGTTTTAACCCTAACAACGTTTATTCCTTGTGGGGAACACCTGGTGGAATTACGGCCGGTTGGAGCAAGAGCCAAAGCGAACGTTATTCTGTGTTTGCATTGGGTCAAATGCAGGTTCAAGGCAAATCAGTCGGTGGTCGTGAGCGCACTCCTCATGACTTGCAAGCGGGTTTTTACTACGAACAGCAAATTAGCCGCGGTTACGGTTTGGGCGCCAACGGTTTGTGGATTCTCATGAACCAGTACATGAACAGCCATATCGCGGAATTGGATCTTGAAAACCCCATTCTGAGCTACGATGCCAATGGTGTATTTACCGATACGGTTCGCTACAACCGCTTGATTAACTACGAAGCCCAATCGCACTTTGACCGTGCCTTCCGCGACAAGTTGATCAACGACGGTGCGGTTGATGTTTACGGTCGTCCTGTGGGTGAGCGTACCTTCATCGACATCAACTCCTACAAACCCGAAGACTTCAGCTTGGATATGTTCAATGCTGATGAGATGTTGAACAATGGTAACGGAGTGGTTAGCTACTTTGGTTATGACCATTTGGGCAACAAAATCAAGGGTAAGCCTTCGTTGGACGATTTCTTGAACAACAAAGATCAGCGCTTGATCGGTGCCTTCCAGCCTGTTTATATGGCGGCTTGGTTGCAAGACCAGTTCCAATTTAAAGATTTGATTTTCCGCATGGGTCTTCGCATGGAGCGCTACGATGCCAACCAGTCTGTCTTGCGTGATGCCTACAGTTTGTATCCCATTAAAACAGTAGGGGAAGTGACTGAAATCAATGGTCTAGCTCTGAATCACCCCAGCAATATGGGTGAAGACTTTAAGGTATACGTAAACGATATAGAGGCGCCTACCAAAATCTTGGGTTACCGCGATGGTGACCGTTGGTACAACGCTGATGGTTCGGAGCAGCGCAACCCTGAATTCTTGGCGAACCAAACCAGCAATGGTCGCATTGCTCCCTATTTGATTGATCCTAGCAAGCAGGAATTGTCAAGCGCTTCATTCAAGGATTTTACACCTACGGTGAACTTGCTTCCCCGTATTTGGTTCAGCTTCCCCTTGGAACCCAAGCGCAAAACCTTCTATGTTAGCTATGACGTGTTGGCTCAGCGCCCCAATAGTGGTGCTTCCTTCTTGTCAATTGATGAATTGTACTACTTGAAGAATCGCCAAGGTTCGACCATCTCCAATGGTGAGTTGGGCCCCCGTTTGAAGACAGACTACGAAGCGGGTTATAAGCAGGTATTCGGTCGTCGCGGCGATCGCGGTTTGGAATTGGCCGTTTCTTATTCTGAGATACGCAATGACTTCGGATTGTATCAGATCAACCAAGGTTATCCTGTAACCTACACCACGTACCGCAACATTGATTTCGCTACCGTTAGCGGATTCCGCACCAAATATGTTATGGATAATGTTGGATCTGGCGGTCGTCCCGGCCCCTTGAGCTTGTCATTCTCTTACATGTTGCAGTTCGCTGATGGTACGGGTTCAAACATCAGTTCTCAGGCTACCTTGATTGCCTCGAACCAACCCAACTTGCGCAACGTCATTCCATTGGGTGAATTGGATATTCGCAACAACTTTAAAGTTTCGGCTACTTGGGCTTGGGGCGGTGGTATTGATCCTCGCAGCAAAAAGAACTTGTATACCGGTCCTCGCATCAATGGCAAAGAGATTTTCAAGCTCACCAGCTTCAACATCATTGCCAACTCTTACAGCGGTGCTCCTTATACCCCCACTACCCGTGCGGTGCAAATCGGAGCTGTTGACCGCGCCCAGATTAAGGGTGTGCCTTACGGTGCTCGCTTGCCTTGGCAGAATACATTTGACATCAACATCACTAAAGGATTCACCGTTAGCCGTACCGAGAAGAATGATTTGCAAATGAATGCCTTCTTCTGGATTCAGAACGTGTTGAACACCTATAACGTAGTGAGTGTTTTCCCCTATACCGGTCAACCCATGGATGACGGTTTCTTGAATTCTCCTCAAGGTCAGTTGCTGATCCAAAACCAAATCAACTCTCAGAGTTATGTGGATTTGTATCGCATTTTGTTAAACTCTCAAACCGGTAACTACGCTAACCCTCGCACCATTCGTTTGGGATTGCGTATGAACTTGAACTAATCTGTAAAGCTCCTAGAAAATAGATATGAAACGATTTGGCATTCTTTTGTTAACGGCCCTAACGCTAAGCACACTGAGCGCTCGCCCCATTGTCAACGTCAATGGTCGCGGAACACGTCCCAGTGTAGATCGCCGCGGTGGCCAATTTGCCAACACTTGTGAGCCCGCTTCTCAGAGCGTGGATTTGGACATCAACAACGTTCGAACCAAGCTATTGAACGGTGGCGATATGTGGTGGGATTTGAACAATCCCAAGTATGAGGTTCCCAAAATCTCTGACCCCAACGCCGTTCGCAAGCACTCCTTGTTCTCAGGCGCCATTTGGATTGGTGGTAAGGATAACGGAGGTAGTTTGAAACTAGCGGCGATGACCTATCGCCAGCGTGGTTCAGACTTCTGGCCTGGTCCTTTGGATACCACAACCGCGGCTACTGACCCTGTTCGATGCAAAGCCTACGACAAAATGTGGAAGGTTACTCGCGATGAATTGGAAGACTTTGAATCTAGCCAGTATGTGAACCAAAGCGTGGGAATTCGCGATTGGCCCGCCGGTCGCACCCGTGCCGTGATGAACGGAAACGAGGCGCACTACTTGGCTCCATACAAAGAAATTATCCCTGATGGTGTTTACGACCCATTTGCAGGTGAACACCCTGTTTTGGATGATCGCCGCCCAACAGAAGAGAATGGCGTTGATAAGCAGCCCGACATGTTCATTTGGTGGGTATACAACGACAAGGGTAACATTCACTCTGAAACTCAAGGACAACCGATTGGTGTGGAGTGCCAGACAACGGCCTTCGCTTTCACTACCAACGACGAGGTGAACAACATGACCTTTTATTCAACCAAAATCATCAACCGTGGTTTTACCACTTTGAATGATTGTTACATGGGTCAGTGGGTTGATGCCGACTTGGGTAACTACGCTGATGACTATGTAGGTTGTGACGTAGGGCGCAGTTTGGGTTATTGCTACAACGGTGACGACGACGACGAAGGTGTTTTGGGTTATGGATTGAATCCCCCAACCATTGGTGTTGATTATTTTGAAGGTCCTACCGATACGGCAGGCAATCAGATGGGCATGAGTCACTTCATGTATTATAACAACGATTCTGACCCCATTCGCGGTAACCCCGGTGAAGCCCCTGAATTCTACAATTTGCTTCAAGGTAAATGGCTCGGTGGCCAAACGGTAACTTGGGGTGGTACTGGTTTTGGCGGTAGCCAACCTGCCGATTACATGTTCCCTGGTCCAACCGATCCGGCTTATGCTGGGGAGTGCTGGGATGAAAAGAGCGCAGGTAACCGTCCAGGAGACCGTCGTTTCATTCAGTCTACAGGTCCTTTCTTGTTGCGTCCCGGTCAGGTTCAACGTATCACAGTAGGTGTTGTTTGGGCTCGTACTACTAGCGGTGGTGCAGGTGCTCCTTGTTTGGGAACGGGCTCCTTGCGTTTGTTGCAGCTGGCTTCTGACAAAGCGCAGACCTTGTTCAACAACAACTTCAAAATTTTGGATGGTCCCAATGCCCCCGATGTTGAAATACAGGAGATGGAATCAGAATTGGTGATGAAGTTCTTGAACACCAATTCAACCAAAGTTGAGAACTACCGTGAGAAATATAAAGACGCTAGCAATCAGGAGAAAACATATGCTTTCGAAGGCTACTTGGTTTATCAGTTGAAAGACGGAACGGTGAATACAGGCGACTTGACCAACATAGACAAGGCTCGTTTGTTGTTCCAAGCTGATGTTCAAAACGGTCGTGATATGATCATCAACCGTGTGTATGACCCCAAATTGTCCCAATTGGTTCCTGTTATCATGGTAGAGGGTGCTGATAAGGGTGTGAAGCATAGTTATTCCATCAAGAATGACCTTTTTGCCACCTCCGCTAGCACTCGTTTGGTTGACTTCAAACCTTATTACTACATGGTATTGAGTTATGCCATCTTGGCCGATGACTCCTTGCAATTGGATCCCAATCAATACTTGGCGGGTCGCCGTAACATTCGTGTGATTCGCGCCATTCCTCACAAGACAGAACCCGAGAATTTCGGTACTCAATTGAATACTCAATACGGTAGCGGTCCCTCTTTGGTTCGTTTGTCAGGTCGTGGAAACGGGGGTCAAGTATTGGAGTTTACTAAAGAGACCTTGGATGAAGTGCTTTCCAGTGGGTATGCAGCCAATCCGAAATACATGCCCGGTATGGGTCCTGTTAATGTCAAAGTGATTGATCCTTTGAAGGTTCCCAATGCGAAGTTTACCTTGGTATTTGATGAATTGAAAACCTCTTTGAGTTCAGGCTTGAAAGATTCTATGACCAAGCATACACAGTGGTTCTTGGTCAATCAGACCTCAGGTGATACTATATTTAGTGATACTACCATCGCCTTCAAATTTGAGAGCGTTCAGGGTCGTCCATCAACCGCGAATGCTACTTCAGAGACATTAGCCGATTGGGGATTGAGTATTGAAGTAGAACAGGTTTACAACCCTGGTGAGAATGCCGAGGCTGATCCCTCCAACGGATACGTTTCTTACGAAGTAACCTGGGAGGACAACGGTAAACAGTGGTTGACCGCCGTGGCTGACAACGATGCCAATGGCAATGCCCAAGCTGGAACCGTATGGCCTAACTGGATTCGCGCCGGTAGCAACGGTCGCGGTGGTACCTTTGATGGATACACTTCTGACTTCTTTAATCAAGACGGAACTCCCGTAGATCCAGGTTCGGCTTATGAGCGTATTTGGAACGGCCGTATCGCCCCTTATGGTTTGGTGGCCCGTGAAAAATATAGCCCAACAGTAGGTAAGAATACCTATGGCTTCGCTTGGTGGGGCAATGCTACAGGTTTGCAAAACCCCATGGCAGAGCTGGCCAGTATAGAATTGGTGTTGACTCCCAATAAGGATTTGTGGACCCGCTGCCCTGTATTGGAAATGGCTGATGATGAGGTGAAGAATTCTACCGAAGGTCAGCAAGCCAAATTCAATATGCGTTATGCCAATTCGGTTGACAAAGAAGGAAACCCCATAGCTGGTAGCATGGGCTTGGGCTGGTTCCCAGGTTATGCCATTAACATGGAAACGGGTGAGCGTTTGTGCATCGCCTTCTCAGAAGATAGCTATTTGCCTGGCGACAATGGTCGTGATATGATTTACAACCCCACTGACCGCGTGTACAACGACAATGGTAATTACCCTGTAATTGGTGGTAAGCACTTTATCTACGTTTTCAATACCGGTTATAATGGTATTTCGCGCAACGTAAAAGGCGATCGCTACTTCGGTGAAGACGAAGCCAATTTCCAGCGTTTCAAAGACGGTTTGATGGCCTCTGCTCCCGGTGGAAACCCCAATAACTTGCAGAAGACACGCGTCTTGTCGCAAGTGATGTGGGTAGTTCCCACTTACTTGGCCCCTGGTTACAATATGGATAACGGTGTGCCTCCAACCGAAGTGAAATTCAAAATCAACATTCGCAAGGCCTACACCACTTTCGAAACAGGCAACACCGCCAATAACGATCGCCCCATGTACGAATTTGATGCGAGCGAGATTGCGCCTACTGTATCGAATGATGTCGGAATTGCCAGTTTGGATTTGGTGAACGTTGTTCCCAACCCATACCGCGGTTACAGCGAATACGAGAACAGCCCTGTTGATTCTCGCGTGAAAATCACCAACCTGCCTCCTGAATGTACAATCACCATCTACGATATGGCAGGTAACCAAATTCGCCGCATAACAAAAGCCGATGAACAGACTTTTGTCGAGTGGGATTTGAAGAACCAAAGCAATGTGCCCATTGCCTCCGGTTTGTACTTAATACATGTAAAGAACAAAGACTTGGGTGAGAAAGTCGTACGCTGGTACGGAATTATGCACGCCATTGACTTGGATAGCTATTAATAGAACTCATGAAGAAACGCTTGAATATTGCTTTTGCCGCTGCCTTGTTGGGTAGCAGCATGCTTGTACAACCTTTGATGGCCGGTAATCCCGAGCGTCAAGGTCAGGCTGGAGCCGCTCAATTGACCATCAACGGATGGGCCCGCAGCAGCGCTCTTGGCTGGGCAGGTGCGGCAGGAGTAACCGGTCTAGAGGCTACGTTTATGAACGTGGCAGGAATGGATAAAATGTCAAGTTTGACAGAGTTGGCCTTTTCTCGAACCTCATGGTTGGTAGGAAGTGGTATCTCTGTGAACAACGTGGGTTTTGCCCAGAAACTGGCTGATGGAGATGGTGGAACTTTGGGCTTTACTGTGATGCAGTTTGGCGTAGATCCCATCGAAATCACTACAGAGCAGAATCCTTATGGTGGAATTGGAACCTACCGTGTAAACATGACCAACATTGGAGTCTCTTATTCTAAGAGCTTCTCTAATGCCATCGCAGCAGGTTTTACCATGCGCATGGTAAATGAAGGTATTCCTGACGCCAGTGCCTCTGGTGTTGTTTTGGATGCGGGGGTTCAGTACTCAACCACTTTGCGCCCAACGGCAAACGCTATCAAACGCAATGACTTCAACTTTGGTGTTTCGATCAAGAACATTGGTCCTGATATGATGCACAAAGGAGACGGTTTGAGCTATAAGGCTTTGTTGCAAAACGGAACGTTTGACAAAAC
>JBJOHK010000119.1:0-10437 GCA_046047755.1 Bacteroidota bacterium
AAAATGGCCAAGGTTAAGCGAATAGAGATTGAAAACCGAAAGGCTCGATTCAATTATCACATTGAAGAAACCTATGAGGCGGGTATTTCCTTGACGGGGTCTGAAGTAAAGTCTATACGAGCCCAAAAGGTCAATCTGGGTGAATCGTATGCTTATATGGAAAATGGACAATTGAAAATTCGCGGCATGCACATTTCTGAATATGAAAATGCTGGTTACAGCGGTCATGAACCCACCCGTGAACGAGTATTATTGTTGAATCGCCGCGAACTGGATCGCATTGATTCCCGCATCAAAACAAAAGGTTATGCGGTATTCCCCATTCGCTTATACGAAAATGATAGGGGCTTTTTCAAACTGGAAATGGGTTTGGGAACGGGTAAGAAAACCTTTGATAAACGAGAAGACCTAAAGGCCAAAGACATGGAGCGCGATCTGCGTCGTCAGGGTTAAAACCCTTCAATGGGCAGGTGACAGCGCTCGTGTAAGTAGCGCATTTGGGGCTTGTCCCAGCGGCGTTTTTTGGTGTGGTTTCGGTAGCCATCAAGCATGCTAGCCATATTCTCGCAATCGTTCAAAGCATAGTAGCACAATGCGGCGTTCCAATAGGCCGTAGAGAATTCAGGGTCAAACCATACGGCTTGCTGAAAGTGCTGTATGGCCTGGTTGGCTTCTGCTTTTCGGTGGTTGCGCAAGAAGTTGCGGTAATAGCACCAACCCATATCTTCATGCCAAACAGCTCGACTGGCGTTGTCCATGCTGTCGGGCGAAAAGGAAGCTACGCGCATGTGAGTTTCGGGTATGAGGCTATCTCCAAAGGCCTTTGAATTTTCTTTTAATAATCCGACCCGCCAATCCAAATAGGTCGATTGCTGTGCCTTAATGCAGCCAGAGGTGAGTGCCAAAAAGAAGATCAGGATATGCTGGATTCGTGACATGGTATTTCAACTACGCGTAAACCTTGGCCAGCTGGCAAATGGATGCATTCAGCCGCGCTGCAGCGAAGATAGGAAACCCCGTATTGATCGCACAAAGCTTTCAAATTGAGTTGATGGGGGCTGCTGATTCGCTCTTGCAAGGCCTTCCAGTTTCCAGGGCCTTCCAGTTGTTCAAAAATGCGTCCGCCGCCGTTGTTTAATACCCAAATATTCAGGTTTTTTGGCTGCGGATTCGCCCAAAGGCCATGCTGGTCGTAAATGAACGATACATCTCCTAGCAATAAGACATGTTCTTTGTTGGGCATTGCCAGAGCGGCCCCAATAGCGGTACTCAAACTTCCATCAATGCCGCTGGTTCCTCGATTGCTGCGCACTTCGCAGTTGAGTTTTCCAAACCATGACGCATAGCGAATGGGCATGGAATTGCCAAGGTGCAGAACGCAATTGGAAGAAAGGGATTGCAATAATATTTGGGCTTGCGCATATTCATGGGGGCGTTTCCCTTCTAGGGCTTTTGCCGCTTGAGATTCTGTCTGCCAAAGGGTTCCGAAGCTGTATTCCTGCGGTAGGATGGCATCAAGGGCGGCTAGAAAATCAATTTCATAGTGACACTTGTGCTCCAGGTTGGTTCCAAATGGATGGCCGATTTCCGTTTCGGAGCTGATGTGCCAGTGAGGCAACTTCAGGCCGCGCAAAGCCTTGTGCAGGGGTTTGGACAGATTGCTGAGGCCCATGGTGATCAGCAAGTCTGGTCGCCGTTCTTCGGGCCAATCAGGGTATTGAGTCATCAATCGCTCCCAGGGGCCACTGCTTTGTTCCTGGTGTTGGCTGCAGACGTCGGCCCAAATCGCTAAGCGTCCTTTCAGTGAATCCAAGGCCTGTCTTCTTTCCGTTTGGGGGATCATCTGGCCCAAAACCAGCGCAATGCGTGAGTAGGGGGTAAGTGCCTGCCGTAACTTTTCTTCATGTACCGGCTCAGCACTGGGTTTGCTCCACACATAGGGCTTTGGTGTGTAGGCCTGAGCCTCGTGGTTTTGAATCTCTTCGTATAGCGGTTCCCGCAACGGGAAATTGACATGAACGGGGCCTGCAATAGGGTATTGACTACGGGTAATCGCTTTATGAAAGATTCCTTCTATGCGATCAAATTGTTCCAGTCGGTCTAAGTCGTCGGGCATTCTCCATTCGCCTCGAACGTGTCGGTGAAATAGACCGTCTTGACGTATGGTTTGCCCCATCCAATTGTCTAGGGCTTCAATGGGTCGATCGGCTGAGACCAAAAGCAATGGAATGCGTTGATAATAGGCCTCAGCACAAGCGGCTAACCAATTGGCGGCCGCTGTACCACTGGTGCACAATACGCCACAAGGGTAATTCAATTGTTGAGCCATGCCCATGGCCATATAGGCGGCACTTCGTTCGTCTACCTGTTCATGCAATTGAAAAAAAGGACGTCGCATCAGTGCGGCGAGCAGGGGGGCATTTCGTGAGCCAGGGCTATATACCCAGTGGGAAATGCCGCATTCTTCCACGATGGCGGCCCAAGCATCCAAATGCAATCGCAATACATTCATGGCTTAGTGTAGGTGATCAAAGAACGGATTTTTTTCCTTTTCATGTCCAACACTAGTAGCGGGGCCATGGCCCGGATGAAGTGTGTATTCGTCAGCCAAACTGAACAATTGTTGCTCAATGGAGCTAAGCAATTGGTCGTGGTTGCCTCCAGGTAAATCGGTTCTGCCGATGCTGCCGGCAAAAAGGGTATCGCCGACTATGGCCCATTTCTCCTTGTGGTTGCAAAAGACCACATGCCCAGGGGCATGCCCGGGAACAAATCGAACTTCTAATTCTTGCTGGCCAATTGTTAGGTATTGGCCGTGCTGCAATTCATGGTCGGGTAGAGGAGACTCGTGGTAATTGAGGTTCCACACAGCCGCCATAGCCTTGCTGCGCTCAATCATGGGTAGGTCAGATGGGTGCAAATAGTAGGGGACCTTGTAGGTGTCCAAGAACCACTGGTTGCCAAAAATATGATCGATATGGGCATGGGTTCCCCATAACCCTGTGGGACTTAGGTTATTCGTTGATAGAAAATGCCGCAATTCCTCTTGCTCTCTTCTATCATACATGCCGGCGTCAATCACTGCACATTCACGACTGTCTTCGCACCACAATACATAGGTGTTTTCTTGCAAGGGATTGAAGGTGAAACGCTGAATATGCATGGGGCAAAGATAGGCCTTGCGGGCAAGGCGAACACAAAAACGCCCGGGCTTCGCCCGGGCGCCATACTCCCCAAAGGGGACTCATATTTATTGTTCAGCGGTCTAGAGGAATAAGCTCCGAGACCAGGCGTTGCTTATAAGTGAATGCACTCGCCGTAAGCCTGTGCTACCGCTTCCATCACCGCTTCGCTCATAGTGGGGTGCGGGTGAACCGACTTCAAAATCTCCAAACCAGTGGTCTCCAAATTGCGGGCTACAACGGCTTCGATGATCATATCGGTAACGCCTTCTCCTACCATGTGGCAGCCCAGCCATTCGCCGTATTTCTTGTCGAAAATAACCTTGACGAAACCTTCTTTGTGGCCACCCGCGCTCGCTTTTCCGCTCGCGCTGAAGGGGAATTTACCGACCATGATGTCCATGCCTTTTTCTTTGGCTTGGGCTTCGGTCAAACCTACGCTGGCTACCTCAGGGTGTGTGTAGGTGCAACCTGGAATGTTGCCATAGTTCAAGGGCTCAGGATGGTGACCACAAATGGCCTCCACGCAAATGATGCCTTCGGCTGAAGCTACGTGAGCCAAAGCTGGACCAGGGACAATATCACCAATGGCATAAACGCCAGGAGCTGTGGTACGGTAGAACTCGTCAACCTGAACCTTGCCTTTGTCGTGCTTTACACCCATTTCATCCAAGCCTAAGTTTTCCAAATTGGTTTGAACACCGGCTGCGCTCAACACGATATCGCACTCGAGCATTTGCTCTCCGCTTGCCGTTTTTACCGTTACGTGGCAACGATTTTTCTTAATGTCAACCTTTTCTACGCTGCTCTTGGTCATGATTTCGATGCCGCGCTTCTTGTAGGTCATTTGCATGGTACGGCTCACCTCTTCGTCTTCGATGGGGAGAATGCGGTCCATGAATTCTACGATGGTGACTTTGGTGCCAATGCTAGAATAGAAATAGGCGAATTCCATTCCAATAGCGCCGCTGCCAATGATGACCATTTCCTTTGGCTGTTTGGGCAGAACCATAGCTTCGCGGTAGCCGATAACGTGGGTGCCGTCAATTTTTACATTGGGCAATTCACGGGAACGAGCTCCGGTAGCCAAAATGATGTGGTCGGCTTCTACGGTAGAGGTTGAGCCATCAGCGGCACTAACCTGAATCTTGCCTTTACCCGCCAATTTGGCGGCTCCAGAAATGACTTCAACCTTGTTCTTCTTGAGCAAGAAAGTCACGCCTTTGCTCATGCCTGAAGCTACATCGCGGCTGCGTTTTACCATGCCGTCGAAATCAGCTTTATGTCCACTCACGCTGATGCCATAATCGGCAGCGTGGTTGATGTAGTCAAATACTTGGGCTGATTTTAGCAATGCCTTGGTAGGGATACATCCCCAGTTCAAGCATACGCCACCCAATTCCGCCTTTTCAATAATGGCGACTTTCTTTCCCAATTGAGAAGCGCGAATGGCGGCAACATAGCCTCCAGGTCCGCTTCCGATAACAACAATATCAAATTTCATGAGACGAAGTAGATGTCAAAGATAATACTTTCCCGCTTAGGCTTCTGCCGATAGCTTGGCGTTGGCTGCGCGTTTGCGGTCGTGTTCGTTCAACAAGATTTTGCGAAGGCGCAAGCTCTCAGGTGTCACTTCTACATATTCATCGGCTTGGATGTATTCCATAGCTTCTTCCAAGGTGAATTCGTGGGGAGGAGGCAAGGTGCTGTTGTCGTCCTTGCCCGCTGCACGGAAGTTGGTCAATTGCTTACCCGTTGTGATGTTCACCACTAGGTCACCAGGCTTGATATGCTCGCCGATAATTTGACCCAAATAAACATCTACTCCAGGCTCCAAGAAGAAGGTGCCGCGGTCTTTCAATTTATCCATTGAATAAGCGGTCGTGCTTCCGGCTTCTTTGTTGATCAAAACGCCGTTGATGCGACCAGGCATCTCCCCTTTGTAAGGTTCGTAGGCCTTGAAACGGTGAGCCATAATGGCTTCTCCTTGGGTGGCGGTCAACAAATTGTTGCGCAGTCCCATTAATCCGCGGGAGGGAATTTCGAATTCTACGCGAACCATATCACCCTTAGGTTGCATGCTGGTCATTTCGCCTTTGCGCTGGCTGACGTATTCAATGACTTTGCCGCTGTGATGATCGGGAACATCGACAGTCAAAACTTCGATGGGCTCACAAGTTTGGCCATCGATTTCCTTCATGATAACGCGAGGCTGGCCTACTTGAAGCTCATAGCCCTCGCGGCGCATGGTTTCCACCAATACGCCCAAGTGCATGACTCCTCGTCCGAATACCAAAAACTGGTCGGCTGAAGCGGTTTCTTGAACCCGCAAAGCCAAGTTCTTCTCTGTCTCTTTGTTCAGGCGGTCGCGAACGCGCTGGGAAGTAACAAATTTGCCTTCTTTGCCAAAGAAAGGAGAGTTATTGATGGCAAAAAGCATGCTCATTGTGGGCTCGTCAATTTTCAAAACGGGCAAGGCTTCTGGCTTTTCTGCATCAGCCACAGTATCGCCAATTTCAAAGTTTTCCAGGCCTGTGATGGCGCAGATGTCTCCGGCTACCACGTGTTCTACTTTTTGTTTCCCCAAACCGCTGAAGGTGTACAGTTCCTTGATGCGGTGCTTTTCCACTTTTCCATCGCGCTTAACCAAGGCTACCTGAAGGCCCGTTTTCAAAGCGCCACGCTTCAAACGACCCACGGCAATACGGCCTGTGAAACTGCTGTAATCCAAGCTGGTTACCTGCAATTGAAGGGAACCTTCGCTCACTTCAGGCTCGGGTACAACTTCCAAAATGGTATCCATAAGGAAGGTCAAGTCTTCGGTAGGCTTGTTCCATTCAGGGCCAAACCAGCCTTGTTTACCCGAACCGTAAACGGTGGTAAAGTCCAGCTGTTCTTCGTTGGCACCCAAGTTGAAGAACAAGTCGAAAATATCGTCATGCGTACGCTCAGGGTCGCAGTTGGGTTTGTCTACTTTGTTGATGACAACAATGGCTTTCTTCCCCAATTCCAAGGCTTTTTGCAACACAAATCGGGTCTGGGGCATGGGGCCTTCAAAAGCATCTACCAGTAGCAATACGCCATCAGCCATGTTCAAAACGCGCTCGACCTCTCCACCAAAATCGGCGTGACCGGGAGTGTCAATGATGTTGATCTTCACGTCTTTCCAATTGACAGAAACGTTTTTTGCCAAAATGGTAATGCCTCGCTCACGCTCCAAGTCGTTGTTGTCGAGGATCAGTTCTCCAACTTCTTGGTTGTCTCGAAACAAGCGGGCTTGGTGTAACATTTTGTCAACCAAGGTGGTTTTTCCGTGGTCAACGTGGGCGATGATGGCGATGTTGCGAATGCTCATGTGTGCTAAAAAATTGCGCGAATTTCGGCAGAAAAGCCGGGATTAGGGTCAATTTGCCGTTTCTTTTAGGTTTCTTTTCAAGGTTTCCCCGGCCAATGCGGGCTTGCATCGCTACTTTTGCAAAACTTTTTGGGCTGGCTTTTTGCAGATTTCGCCAGAACGAGGTTCAAAAAGATTGTCCTTATGGCCTACGAAAACGAGATATCCAAGCGAAAGACCTTTGCCATTATTTCCCACCCTGACGCGGGAAAAACGACTTTGACCGAGAAGTTTCTTTTGTTTGGCGGGCAGATTCAAACGGCTGGTGCCGTTAAGTCGAACAAAATCACCAAGACCGCGGCTTCCGATTTTATGGAAATTGAAAAGCAGCGCGGAATTTCGGTGGCGACATCAGTGATGACCTTTCCCTATAAAGGCAAATGGGTGAATATTTTGGATACCCCGGGTCACAAAGACTTTGCTGAAGATACCTACCGAACCCTTACTGCTGTAGACAGCGTCATATTAGTCATTGACTGCGTCAAAGGGGTAGAGGAACAAACAGAACGCCTCATGGAGGTCTGCCGCATGCGCAAAACTCCTGTCATTGTATTCATTAACAAGATGGACCGCGATGGTAAAGACCCTTATGAGTTGTTGGAAGAGGTGGAAGAAAAATTAAACATCAAGGTGCATCCGATGAGTTGGCCGATCAATGGAGGTCGCGATTTCAAAGGGGTTTACTTGTTGGCCGACCAAAGTTTGAATTTATTCGAAAGCAGCAAAACCAAAAAGGCCGATGATGTTATTGCCATTCAAGGCTTGGATGATGCGAAATTGGACCAGATGCTCAACGAGCGCGATGCCAATAAACTTCGCGAAGATGCTGAGCTGGTCGATGGTGTCTATGGAGCCTTAAACAAAGAAGACTATTTGAATGCCGATGTGGCTCCTGTATTCTTTGGGTCAGCGTTGAACAACTTTGGAGTGCAGGAACTGTTGGATACGTTCGTGGAATTAGCGCCGAATCCCTTGGCGCGTCCGACCAATGCCCGAGATGTGGCGCCTGAAGAAGCGAAATTCACTGGATTTGTATTCAAGATTCACGCGAATTTGGATCCTCGCCATCGAGATAGAATTGCCTTTTTACGGGTGTGTAGCGGCCGCTTTGAGCGCGGAAAGCCGTATTCGCATACTCGCTTGGATAAGAATTTTAAGTTCGCCAATCCCTATCTGTTTCTGGCCGATAGCAAGGAGGTGATGGACAACGCCTATCCGGGTGATGTCGTGGGATTATACGACACTGGGAACTTCAAAATTGGCGATACCTTGACCGAGGGCGAAAAACTCCAGTTCAAGGGAATTCCAAGCTTCTCTCCTGAAATTTTCAAGGAATTGATCAACCTGGACCCTATGAAAAGCAAACAGCTTGAAAAAGGAATCCAACAGTTGACAGATGAAGGATTGGCCTCCTTATTCATTCAAGAGCCTGGAAGCCGAAAGTTTGTGGGAACCGTTGGAGAATTGCAATTTGAGGTCTTGCAATACCGTTTGGAGCATGAATACGGAGCCAAATGCCGATTTGAGCCCCGCGCCATTCACAAAGCCTGTTGGATGAGCGGACCTGCCGCTGATTTGGCTGATTTTATGAAATACCGCAGCAACAATATTGCATACGACAAAGATCAAAATCCGGTATTCTTGGCTGAGACTGCCTTTATTCTTCGCATGGCCCAAGAGAAATACGAGTCGATTGTATTTCATACGACCAGCGAATTCAAAGTAGAAGGCTAATTTTCTTGATTCAGGTTAAGGGTTTCGCCCTGGGCCCTTGGTTATGTTTGTAGCATGAATGTGCGCTTGTTTCCCGCTGATCAACGCGGCCATGCTCAACACGGTTGGCTGGAGAGTTACCACAGTTTCAGCTTTGCCTCGTATTACAACCCCGAGTGTATGCATTTTGGCGCTCTTCGAGTGTTGAATGACGATTGGGTGGCTCCGGGTATGGGCTTCGGAACTCATCCTCACGATAATATGGAAATCATCAGCCTTCCCTTGTCTGGTGATTTAGAGCATCGTGATTCAATGGGCAATCGCTCCATCATCAAAGAAGGGGAGATTCAGGTGATGTCGGCGGGAACGGGAATTACCCATTCAGAATTCAATCCCAACGCCGATCGGGAAGTTCGCTTTTTGCAGATTTGGCTGTTTCCGCGGGAGAAAAATGTAAACCCTAGATACGATCAGAAGTCGATTGCTGAAATGTTGAAGCCCAATGAATTGTCAGTGGTGTTGTCTCCTAGTGCAGAAGAGGAAGGCGTTTGGATTCACCAAGATGCCTGGTTTAGCATTGGAGAATTTGACCAAGCCCTAAGTGTTTTGTATGAATCAAAAAAGCCCGGAAATGGAGCGTATCTCTTTGTTCTAGAGGGCTCGGTCGAAGTTGAAGGCCATCATTTGGGGCGACGCGATGCCATCGGAATCTGGAATTATGACCAAGTGACGATAAATCCTGGGTCGGGCTCTCGGCTTTTGTTGATGGATGTACCTATGCAGGCTTAAGGGTTACCACTGCCGCGTATATCCGATGCCCAAAACCCACGAATTCATCCAGGCGCTCTCACCCATAGGGAACAAATCCTGGTCGTAAATGGATATCAACGTATAATTGAGCTGAATGTGCTGGCTAAGTTGGGCACTCAACCCTAGGTCAATTCGGCTGTCCAACGTGGGTGCAGGGCTCACATAGGGGGCAAAGCCCAAATAGTTGGTTTTGACCTTGTACATCTGCTCTGGGCCAAACGTGAATTCATAGCCCATCTGTAGCTGAACACCGAGCTGATTGTCTATGTATTCGCCTTTTGACACCCGGGCAATCATTTCAGTGTTTCGCAATGCGTAGAGGTTTTGATTCAATACATACGACTGCTTCAAGGTGAAATAACCCAGACGCAGAAAGTAATTGGGGATGGGTTTGAGTTCGAGGCCAATAGCCATTTGGACTTGCCCCACACTCATGAAACTGGAGGTCAGTTTAGAAACATCCCTGCCCAAAAGGTCTTGGGAATACGTATAGCCAGGCAATAGCTGGGTTTGCAAGTTGAAACCCCCATACGAGGTCAATAGATCATATTGCTTAAAGCTATGACCAAACTTGCTGTCAATGAATAAGTTGTCTAGGCTTTTTTTGTTGCTCCAATAGCGGTTCCCGAAATTATCTAAGCGGCGACTGGCGATGCTGCCCAGGTTGACGTTCAAACTGTTGTCCCAGCTAGTTTTGGCTCGGCTGATGTTGTACTTAGCCCGAACAAAACCGTTGATGTTGATGTTGTTGTTCGCTCCACCTGTCCAGTTGGGGCTGGTGTTGGAGATGGAGAAATTGAACCCCATGTCGGCGCCGTATTCTTTGATGCGCTTAGCTGTGCTGTCCCTAATGGATTGATAATGGCTAGGGCCTGCGAGCAAGCTCCCAGAGCGAACCAAGAAGAAAAGGAAAACGGGCAAAAGCTTGCGCATGGCGAAAGTCTTTGCAAAATTCGTACAAAAGCCGGTACGGCTCTCCACAGAACCTGTGGTGGGTAATGGGTTGGACAATTAGCCCTTCAATACTTTTTCAACCAACTCGGCGGCTTCTTTCAACGCAATGGCAGAGAAAACTTGAAGACCACTTTCGTCGATGATCTTTTTGGCTTCTTCTGCATTGGTTCCTTGTAAGCGCACAATGATGGGAATCTGAATGTCGCCGATTTTGCGGTACGCTTCTACCACACCATTGGCAACGCGATCGCAACGAACAATACCTCCGAAAATGTTGATCAAAATGGCTTTCACATTGGGGTCGCTCATGATGATGCGGAATCCCGCTTCTACCGTTTCGGCATTGGCTGTTCCTCCAACGTCCAAGAAGTTAGCAGGCTCACC
>JBJOHK010000120.1:0-5098 GCA_046047755.1 Bacteroidota bacterium
TCTACTGCCATGCAAGATCCTAAACCCACATTGAGTCACGCGGTATTAGCCGGCGGATGTTTTTGGTGCCTAGATGCCGTTTATCGCGAAATGAACGGCGTGGAAAATGTCATTAGCGGCTACAGCAATGGCCTGGTCAAAAACCCAACTTACCGAGAAGTCTGCACTGGGAGAACCGGCTGTGCCGAAGTGGTTCGCATTGAATACGACAGCAGTGTAGTGAGCTACGCCGAATTGCTAGAAGTATTTTGGCGAATTCACAACCCCACTACCTTGAACCGCCAAGGAAACGACGTTGGAACTCAATACCGGAGCGGCATCTTTTACGAAACAGAAGAGCAGCGTTTGCTGGCTATTGCCAGTAAAGAAGCCGTAGAAGAATCGGGATTATGGCCAGACCCTGTGGTTACCGTTATTGAACCCTTGCGGGATTTCTCAGTAGCCGAAGAATACCACCAGGATTATTACCGCCAAAACCCCAACCAACCCTACTGCACATTTGTCGTGGGTGAAAAGGTGAAAAAATTCAAGGAATTGTTTGCCGAAAAGCAAAAGGCCCACTAGCCTTTGGTCTTGTATCCTTGACCTTGCAAATATTGGCGCAGCTTGTCGAGGATATCGCCTTGAATGAGTATATCGCCATCTTTCGATGAACCTCCAGTTCCAAAGTGATTTTTGAGCTTTTTCTCCAAAGCCTTGAGATCGTCTGCCCCACCAATAAAGTCTTTCACTACTACGCAGGGCTTTCCATTCCTTACCTCACGGCGAACATACAAGCGCTGTTGATCGGGCGCTAGGGTTTCTTGCTCTTGTTCTGACTGGAAATTATAATCGGGATTTGTGCTGTAGACGATCCCGTTTCGACCTTTGTTCTTATTGCTCATGAGAGGGGTTTTCTATGAATGACAGAAGCCTGAGGTTGAGCCTGGGGCATAATAACCAAATCGTTAATATTTACATGCTTGGGCCTACTCAGCACCCAACTAATGGCTTCGGCAATGTCCTGGGCTACGAGATTCTCGAAACCATCATAGACGCTGCTGGCCCGCTGTGAATCCCCTTCGAATCGAACCAGACTAAATTCGGTTTCAACCGCCCCAGGATGAATGCCACAAACGCGAATTCCCGCCGATGCCAATTCCAAACGCATAGCCTGAGTGAGCGCATCAACAGCATGCTTAGAGGCACAGTATACATTGCCATTGTCGTAAACCTGTTTACCTGCGATAGATCCAATATTGACAATGTCACCCCGACCGCGTTCACGCATGCCTTTGGCTACCGCTTTGCTCATGTACAGCAATCCTTTCACATTGGTATCCAACATGGTATTCCAGTGCTCCAATGATCCATCGTAAAACTTCGATAACCCCAAGGCCAATCCCGCATTATTTACCAAAACATCAATATCGTTCCAACTTTCTGGCAATTCAGCCACGAATCGCTCACAGGCTTGCGGATCGCGAACATCAAAGCTCGCCTTAAAGACATCATCATCTCCGGCCTTCAAGTCCTGAGCCAATTCATCTAATCGTTCTGATCGTCGGCCGGTGATGATCAGTCGATATCCTTCTTGGAACAACAACATGGCGGTGGCTCTGCCTATTCCGCTTGTGGCTCCCGTAATCAATGCTATAGGCTTAGACATGGGCAATGGCAATCATATTTGGACTAAACAAAACTCCTTTGGTGCTGCGACCTGTGGCGAACAATGTTGCCTTTTGCAACAAGACATGAATCCAATAAAGGGGCCTTCTCAAACACTCTTTCGCCACGCTTTGTGCCGACATATCAGAAGAATGAATTTCTACCTGAGAGAATCCAACCGCTAGCAATACTTGCTCCAAGCTTGAAGCATTCAAGCGATTTTCATGAGTAAAGTCGCCATGGGCAAACACAGAAGCAAGGCTTGAATCCATATTGGGTGTGCGAAGAATCAACTTCCCATTTTTCTTTAAGCTACCTTTAATAACTTGAAGCAAATCAACCAGTTCGTCTTTTGTGAAATGCTCAATAATATCAGCCGCCAAAACCAAATCCCACTGAGATGATGTGCTTTTCAGATGAGCCAAACCATCGCCTTGCTGGACTTCCTTTAACCCCATAGAATGGGCTTGTACCACTTGCTCAGGAGACAAATCCATACCCAAAAGACGATGAAAGCCATCTTCTTTTAAAACAGCCAAAAGGGACCCTGATCCGCAACCCAAATCAAAGATTTCAGCATCGCTTGAGGTGGAACGCAGCAAGGGCTTGATTTCCTTTCGAAAACGACGTTTTTCTCGTTCGTGCAAGCTTTTTGCATCGGTTTGAGCTGCTCTTCCGCTCTGGGTACTGTGGTAGTTGGCGTATAAAACCGACCGGTAATTCTCACTCATGCGTTTTGGCTTTTAAGGGGAATATCGACGGCAATCATCAAAGAAGTAGCGGTAGCTACCAATCGATCTTCACCGTCTGGCTGCACGTCATAAAGTTCTCCCTCGCAAAACATAAGGGTTTGCCCTGCTTTTCGCACGCGCCCTATGGCTTTTACACGAGCACTAACCGAAGGGTTCAAGTAGGAAATCTTCAACTCTGCCGTTACGACGTTCTTACCTACTGGGGCTTGGGTGTAGGCCGCAATTCCCGTTGAAACATCGAGCAAAGACGCTGTGACGCCCCCGTGCAGAAATCCGGTATGCTGCAAATGCCGTTCTTCTACATCCAACCATACCTCGGCATATCCTTCTTTGAGTTCTCCCAAAGACATTCCTAAGTGATGAACAAAATGGTTCTCTTTGAGCCGAGAATCCATGTAGGCTTTCAATTCGTTAAGTTCTTTCATCATTTGATAGGGTTGTATCCAGAAGCTTGCAAAATGCGAACGGCATCGTTTTGCTTCCAAAGTTCTTCCAAAGAAGATTGTGTTTGTGATAAGTAGGCTTGCACCATTCTATACCCAGTGAAATACCCAATCTGTGGAGGACAATCGCTGGGAATACCGGCTCCAAAGGTTTTGGTGCCGAAGGCAAAAAATCGCTTATAGGCGTTAAACTCAGTAGAGTAAAGGAGTTGCTGATCCAAATAATAGCGCCAAATCTGCCCTTCGTCGTTGTGCATGTAATCCCACTCTTCTTTTGAATAACCGAACAATTGGTATACGGGTTTATCGGGGAAGACAGCTTCTACAGTGGCCCAAATCTTACCCCAATGTATAGCCTCATCGATCATGCGTCGTCCCTGCTGAGGCTCCGAATGGGCATAGTGCAGATAATGAGAAACCAACAAGGCCGGAATTTGCTCGGTCTGGTTGAAGCGCTTAAAGAACTGAGGCACCTCCAACAAATCATACAGGGCGCAGGTGTCATCCATGAACATTTCGGCGCTGTATCCCAGTTGAACATGGCTCTCGGCCGTATCAACCCAGGTGTTGTAATTGCTAAACTGAGAAAAATAGGCCCATAGTTCGGCATCTGGAGTTCCGGGAAGGGCGATTTGCAATCGCGCCCAACCCTCATTCAATTCTGGCTTGAAATCTTCACTGCGGCTGTAATGCGCCTTCAATGCTTTAAACACCGGCTTGTTGACCTCTAACCAATAGCGAAAAGGCTGAATCAGCTGGGCATACATGCGATCTGTGGGTGCTCCTGGCGGCAAATAGCGCTGGAAATCCATGATGCCGTAAAACCAATTGTAGAAGAAAGAACCGTACTCCTCTCCCAAATGCTGATAATCGGCATCGCTAAAACCCGATTCCGCATAGCGACTCAACTCCTGCAACAACGCTCGCTGTGGCAGTTCTTTCACCTTGTCTGGGTCCAACTTTACCGCTACTGGGCTACCTGCTTGGGAACAAGACTGAATAAGGAAGGCTACACTCAAAGCGCCCCATAGCCAGCAATTGCGGAAAATGTGTTTAGTTTGCATGGACGATTATGAAATCCCTTAAATACGTTGTTGCGATTGCGGCCTTTGGCTTGAGTTTGATTACCGCTAACTCGGGTTATGCACAATCAAACCAAAAGGCCATGTTTGGTTTCAAAATTAGCCCAAACTTTTCGTGGGTGAAAATCATGGAAGGACCGATGCAAAACAACGGTTTGGGATTGGGATTCAGCTATGGCATCACAGGTGATTTCTCTTTGTTTGACAGCGAGAATTACTGGCTTTCGAGCGAACTTCAAATTACAACCTTGCCTAGCAAAGTTTCCTACACAGGCGATTTATTGAAGTCAACTGATTCTACTGACATGACTTACCAAGATGTGAGTTTTGATTACAGTATGCAGTATTTGCAATTGCCCATCAGTTTGAAAATGCGCACCACGCGAGTAGAGGGAATGGGATTTTGGTTCCAATTTGGCTTGGCCCCATCTATTGCTATGCAAAGCCGTGTGAGCACACGTTGCAATCCTGAAATATACAACGCTTTGGAAGGCATCAATTCGCACAAACCCAACGAAACTACCAATTCGATTTACGACTTTGATGGGGGTGAGAACAAAACCAACACGAAACAGTTCATCGATGATGTAGCCGGTTTTCGCCTACCTATGATTGTAGGAGCTGGATTTGAAAAAGAAATTGGCGGTAATGCCCTATTTGTCGCTGGATTGCGTTTTGACAATGCATTTACCGACATGATGAAAGATAGCCGCGTTGTAGCCAGAAACAATATGCTCAGCATTCAAATGGGCGTGGTGTTCTAATGACCCAGATAGGCAATACAGGCCTGCGCATTCGGCTGGCTCAATTGAATTTTAAAATTGGCGATTTCGAAGGAAATACAGCCAAAATGGCTCAAAGTCTTTTCGAGGCCAAAACAGAAGGCATTGACTTAGTCGTTTTCTCCGAACTAGCCACTAGCGGGTATTGTCCCGACGATCTTTTAGACTATGCCCATTTCGTAGAACGCTGCGAGCAAGCCTTAGACGCAGTGGCCCAATGCTGCTTTGGCATAGCGGCTATCGTTGGGTCGGTACAAATCAATCCAGAACCACACGGCCGACGTTTGATCAATACAGCGGCTTTTTTAGCCCAGGGCAGGATTCAAGAAAGCGTAAGCAAAACCCTGCTTCCCTCTTACGATGTATTTTCTGAACATCGGTATTTCGAACCC
>JBJOHK010000121.1:0-3097 GCA_046047755.1 Bacteroidota bacterium
GATGCTGTCAATACCGCTAAGGCCTTTAACGATGTGTTGGATTTCACCGGTGTGGTCATGACCAAAATGGACGGTGATACCCGAGGGGGTGCCGCTTTGTCTATCAAGGAAGTGGTAAACAAGCCTATCAAGTTTGTGTCAAACGGCGAGAAGATGGAGGCCTTGGATACCTTCCACCCCGACCGTATGGCCAGCCGCATTTTGGGCATGGGTGATGTGGTTTCCTTGGTTGAGCGGGCTCAAGCCACCATCGACGAAGAGGAGGCTATGCGCCTTCAAAAGAAGATGGCGAAAAACGCCTTTGACTTTGAGGATTTTTTGTCTCAGTTGCAACAAATCAAGAAGATGGGCAACATGAAAGATCTATTGGGTATGCTTCCCGGGGTGGGCAATAAAATCAAAGATTTGGACATCGACGACAACGCCTTCAAAGGCATTGAAAGCTTGATTCAATCCATGACTCCGGCCGAGCGGGCCAAGCCTGAGCTTTTGAATGGCAGCCGAAAACAGCGCATTGCCAAAGGAAGTGGTCGCAGCGTAGAAGAGTTGAATCGCTTGCTGAAGCAATTCAATCAGATGCGCGACATGATGAAGACCATGAACAAAATGAAGGGTCGCATGCCCGGTATGCCTAACATGCCCGGATTTCCCCGCTAATTTTTCCGAACATGAACATAGCTGACATTCGCAAAGAGTATAGCCAAGGGGCCTTGAACGAAGGTAGTCTGCCTCAGAACCCCGTTGAGGGCTTGCGACAGTGGTTCCAAGAGGCCATTCAAGCCGAAGTTATGGAGCCCAACGCCATGGTTCTCTCAACCGTGAATCGTCAGGGTAGGCCCAGTTCTCGTGTGGTTCTTTTGAAAGAAATCAGCGAAAAAGGCATCGTGTTCTTTACCAATTACCTCAGCCGAAAAGGTCAGGAAATTGAGGCCGACAACCATGTATCGGTGAACTTTTTTTGGCCCGAATTAGAAAGACAAGTGCGCATCGAAGGGCAGGCCTATAAAATTTCAGCCGAAGACAGCGATGCCTACTTTTATTCCCGTCCCCGTTTGAGCCAAGCCGGTGCCATTGCTTCGGCCCAAAGTCAAGTGGTGGAAAGCCGCGAAGTCTTGGATGCCAAGATGGCCGAATTGATGGCCAATCCCGAACAGCCACTCCAGCGTCCCGAACATTGGGGTGGGTATGAAATCGTAGTGGAATACGCCGAGTTTTGGCAAGGCCGTCCTGGCCGTGTGCATGACCGAATCGCCTATTTTGAGACCGGCCCCAGCGCTTTCCAAACCAAGCGCCTTAGCCCATAAAAAAACCCGGCCGAAGCCGGGTCTTTCACAATTTGTATTGAATTCTTATTTGCCGAGGGCCTCATCAGAGAAGCTCTCCATCAAATCAGTGGCAATACCCGTAAAGCTGAACCCGCCGTCGTGGAACAAGTTCTGCATGGTTACCATGCGGGTATAATCGCTAAACAGAGATACGCAGTAATTGGCGCAATCGTCGGCATTGGCGTTTCCAAGAGGAGACATTTTGTCGGCGTAGTTAAAGAAGGCATCAAAACCTCCAACTCCGCTACCTGCTGTTGTCTTGGTGGGGCTTTGGGAAATGGTATTTACGCGAACTTTTTTCGCCTTACCAAAGTGGTACCCGAAACTACGAGCAAAGCTCTCCAACAAAGCCTTAGATTCAGCCATTTCGCTGTAGTCAGGGAAGGTGCGCTGAGCGGCGATGTAGGTCAAGCCCAAAATGCTGCCCCATTCGCTCATCGCGTCGTGCTTCCATAAGGTCTGCATCAAACGGTGAAACGACATGGCTGAGATGTCGAAGGTTTGGTGCATGTATTCGTAGTTCAAATCGGTGTAAGGGTTCTTCTTGCGAACGTTCAAGCTCATACCCACGCTGTGCAAGACAAAATCCAAGGTTCCACCCAAGTGGTTCATGGATTCAGTTACCAACTTTTCCAAATCTTCCATCTTGGTTACATCGGCGTAAATCACCGGTGCTCCCAACTGCTTGCCCAACTCGTCGGTTTGGCCTACACGAGCCGCTACAGGAGCGTTGGTCAAGACAATATTCGCGCCTTCAGCAGCACACAATTGGGCCACTTTCCAAGCGATAGACTGTTCATTCAAAGCACCGAAAATGATGCCGCGTTTTCCTTTCAGCAATTCTGCCATGGCACAAAAATAATTCTTTTTGGCCCATCAGCCTTTCATCATTTTTTTGACTAGGCCATTCAAAATGTTGATAATGTGCGGTCTGCTGACTAGTTTTCAATTACCAAGACTATGAAACTGAAGCATTTGTTGTTCCTGTTGGCCGCCTGCAGCCTGGGTTCTTTGAAGGCCCAATTTGCGGCCGAGGGTCGAGTATTGATCGATGATTTAGCCCCCATAAACAAGGGTGTATCATCGCGAAGTGCCAGCAATCCCAAGACCTGTGGAACGGATACCAGTCGTTTTCCCTCGTATGGAACCACTGCCTATAACTCCATCACCGTCAAGAGCGGTTCGGCCTTAGGTCAATTCTTTGATACTCCTCAAGACTTGTATGTCACGGGCTTCCGTTTTTACGGGTTTTCCACCCACGCAGCTGGAAGCGACGTGAATGTCATTTGCAAACTCTATAAGGCCGGTTTGGATTCTCTCCCTACCGGATCAGCCTTGGCCACCGATACCCTCACCTTGGATACGGTCGCGGGTAGCAGCATTCCCTTGACTCGCATTGAGCGCAATGCCGTGTGGAGCAAAGTGAAGGTTGATCATCCCTACATCGTAGTCATTGAATCGGATTCTGCCTCATCAGTGGCCGCCTTGGTTTCTAACTCTTGGGCTGCGGGCAATGGAAAGAAAAAGAACCTCTGTGTAGGCTCGGTTTCGGGTAAATGGTACCGCTGTTTGAATCTGAATATTGGGGGAACCCAATTCGATGCCGACATGCAGTTTTATCCTTTTGTGCAATACGATTTGGGTATTGATTTCAGTATTTCTAACAATTGCTTTCCCAATTACGACACCCTGTTTTTCACCAATAACCGCTTGAAAAATGTGTCCAGTATGCCCTATTACAACTACTATGTCTACTACAACTTGGAGTACAT
>JBJOHK010000122.1:0-25098 GCA_046047755.1 Bacteroidota bacterium
AAAATCACCACCTGCACAGATGATCATCCGCACTTTTACTTAAATGCCAAGCAAGTCAAGGTCATGCCCGACAACAAGGTATTGTTCGGACCCGCTAACCTAATCATTGCTGGAATTCCCACTCCCATCGCCTTGCCTTTTGGCCTAGCCCCCATTAAAAAGGGTCAACGCAACGGGCTCATTTTCCCCAGTTACGGCTTCAACCAATTCAACAAGAGTTACTATTTGCAGAATTTGGGCTATTACATGGGTCTTGGGCCCTACGCCGATATTCAAGCCACCGCTGATGCCTACTTAAATGGCGATCTCCGACTGGGACTGAGAAGCAACTTGGTTCGGCGCTATAAATACAGAGGTCAACTAGCCGTACAAGCCTCAAGATTCTCAAATGGCTTAGACATTTCCAACCCACAGTTCGGGCGCAGTACAGATTTTAGCATTCAGGGTTCGTTCAACGCCGATCCAAAATGGCTACCCGGAATTGGGCTGAACGGGAACCTCAATATCGTCACCGGCGATTTCAACAAGAACAATGCTAGAGACATCAATAGCATTTCAAACAATCAGTTTCAATCAAGCCTGAACTACAGCCGTACTCTATTTCAAAACAAAGCCAATCTCGCCGTCAGTGCGCGGCACAGCCAAAACACACAGACCCGAGATTTCACCGTAGAACTACCTACTATCAATTTTGGTGTATCTAGCCTGACCCCATTTGCCTCTAAAACAGGCTCCAATAAAAAATGGTACCAACAATTGCGTTTGAGTTACAATGCCAATGTCGGAAACCAATTAAAAACCAAAGACAGTTTGATTTTTGGACCTCAGTTTCGCGATGCCTTGCAAGATTTGAGAAGCGGAATGAAACATCGAATTCCCTTGTCAACCAATATCAAATTATTCAACGGAGCGGTCAATCTTACACCCAGCGCCAACTACCAAGAAATTTGGTATCAAAAAAGGTTAATTCAAGCCTATGACCCCGTATCTAAAACGATCAACACCCGAGATAGTTCCGGCTTTTTTAGGTTGTACAATTACGACCTATCAACCAGCCTTCAGACCAACATATACGGTACTTTCAGCGGCTTGCATTGGGGCAATATTCGCGCCCTCAGACACACCATCGCTCCCAGTATTTCATTTGGATACCGACCTGATACCGATCTATTTGCCAAAGGCTGGAGAGACCGGTATTTAGACTCGTCAAACAAGTGGGTGGAATACAACCCTTTTCAACAAGGAATTTACGGCTCTGTAACCAGCAACAGTGGTGGCTATATGGGGTTCAGCATTGCCAACAACCTTCAAGCCAAAAAAGCCATTGGCCAAGACACCAATGGCCTAGATAAAACAGAAAAAGTCAATCTCATTGACCAGTTCAATTTGAATTCCGGCTACAATTTCCTGGCCGATAGTTTGAAATTCGACGATTTACGTCTGACCTTCAATACCGTACTTTTCAAACAAGTGAGAATTGGAGCCTCTGCTTCTTATAGCCCCTATGCCATTCGGGACGGACGAATCATCAACGAATGGAATTGGAACGACCAAAGTCAACTTCTGAGATTCCGAAATGCCAATTTCTCGTTAAACACTAGATTGGATCCTAAGTTGTTCAAGAAACTCTCCTCTTCGAAAAGCAACGAAAGCAGCGAATTTCAGAATCCAGTATTAGGCAATGCGCTAACTGCCTCATCGGCTGAAGAAGCCGAGCGAGCTATGATTGAACGCGAGCCCTGGAATTACTACGACTTTAACATTCCCTGGTCCTTGAATTTTACCTACCTAGTATCATTCAACAATGAGGCTATTTCTGAGCAGCAACGTTTGGGAAATCACCGGCTGACCCTGTCTGGAGACCTCAATATTACTCCCGAATGGAAAATCGCCTACAACACGGGTTACGATTTGAAAAACCAACGCATGGCTGGGAGCCAGTTTTCGGTAGTTCGAAGCCTGCATTGCTGGCAACTTGAATTTTCATGGATTCCTGACGGCTATAGAAAAAGTTGGACCTTTACCCTGCGACCCAAGAGTGCTTTGCTTCAGGATTTAAAACTGAACAAACGAGAATCCTTTTACGCCCCATTCGCTCAATAACACCCTGTCACATGCGCTTATTCGTATTCGCTTTACTACTCCAAACGGCAAGTCTTTTCAGCCAATCTTCGCCCCATCCCGAGTACCGCCAACGATACTATCTGCGCATCTCAGAAGGGCGACACAACCCAACCATCACCAAACAAGATGATCGAATCCAATTGGACGGATTCGTTTGGTCGACAGCTGGCGATGTCAATGTACCGATGGCTAGTGGTTACGACAGCTTATTCACGGTCCCTGAATACAACATTCCTGTCGGCGCATTTCTGGCGAGTAGCCATGAGGTTAGCAATGCCGAATACCAATTATTCGTTCGTGATAGCCAGTACCTCAGTGTCATATTCCGCCAGGCCGATACCAATTGCCTTGCGCAAGACGAAACAGAGACTTGGAAATGGACTCTTTATAAGCAATACTATTTCACTCATCAGGCCTATGCCCAATACCCTGTAATCGGGATTAGCCATACTCAGGCACTCGAATATTGCCATTGGCTGCAATGGAAATTGGAAGAAGACCCCTCATTCATGCAAATGATGCATGAATCTTTAGGGCCACAAGCCAAATTCACGGTTGATCTGCCCAGCCTTTTGGAATACCAACGATTGTTGCAAGCCCAAGTTTTCGAACCCTATCACCGCTCTGAAGCAGGGGCTCAATACGAAAATCCCGTTTTGGAGTATTTGCTGAGTCCTCGAGGCAATCGCTCGGTCAATTGGTCTGACCAGGGCTTAAGCAGCAATCGAGGAGCGAATTTGATGCCCTGGAAGACACCTAGCCCCTTTACCGTATCGGTTCACGAATCGCCGCTCAGCACCGCCCCCTCAAAGAAAAAATCATACAAAACTTCCACCTTTTTGGGTCTCTCTGAAGCTCCCGTTTGGGGGCCTTATAACCATCTCTTGGGCAACGTATCAGAATGGACTTCAACCCCTGCAGAGAATCATTTGTTTGACAACATCACCTACACCTTGAATACGGCTGATGAAATCATTGTAAACCAATACCAAATACCCACTGAATCCCTGCTTCAGGGCAGATTGCACAAACCGGTAGATCGGCAGACGCATTTCGCCGTTTGGGGAGGTTCCTGGAGCGATGAGCTTTATTACCTCCAAGGCTCAGCGGCCAAATTTAAGCGATTCAATCACAGAAGTTCTGACATTGGGTTTCGTCCAATCATACGATTCTACAGCGAGTAAAGACAGAGATATTTAGTAATTGTACAATTGACACTTGTCAATTTTTTTGCTAAATTGCTCGCCTAAAACCAATTCTATGAATCAGTCTTACTCGATTAAGAAGGCATTTTCATGGGCTATTCTGTCAATGATCAGCATTGGCGCTGCCTGGGCTCAAACCGGCACCGTCACTGGCAAAGTGAGCGACAATGACGGAACGCCTCTTGAAGGTGTCGAAATCACATGGGGAACCTCTAGCAGCGCCAAAACGACGGCTGACGGCTCCTATGTGTTAGAATTGCCTGCAGGGTCATATACCCTTACGGCTAGCAAAGAGTCTTTTGAATCCCGCAGCAGTAAAATCGATTTGACAGCGGGAGCCAAACTCACCGTATCGTTCAAGTTAACCTCTTCGTCTGACGTCATCGGCGATGTGGTTATTGTAGGTTACGGGCGCCAGTCTCGCCGCAATGTAGTGGGATCCATCTCCTCCGTTAGCGGCCGTGAATTGACGGAAGCTCCTGCCCCCTCTTTCGAGGCGGCCCTTCAAGGAAAAGCAGCAGGTGTTCAAGTAACCGTCGGTTCGGGCATGGCCGGATCAGCTTCTTTGATTCGCATTCGTGGAGCCGCTTCGATTTCGGCAGCAGGCGACCCCTTGTACGTAATTGACGGAATTCCCGTAACCCAAGACTATTTCATGAACCGCGCCAATGGCTCCAACTGGGGCGGTGGCTTCAACAACAACCCATTGGCCAGCATCAACCCTGAAGACATCGAAAATATCGAAATCTTAAAAGATGCTGCTGCCACCAGCATTTATGGTTCTCGCGGTGCCAACGGTGTAATTTTGATTACCACCAAACGCGCACGCAAGCAAGGATTAAAGTTTGACTTCAACTCTCGCTGGTCAATCGCCATGCCCACGGCTCGCCCCGATATGTTGAGCGGCCCAGAATGGTTGCAACTCTATGAAGAAGCTTGGCAAAACGACGGCCATGTTGGCACCCCTGATTTATCAGCCGTCGGTCTTCGTTTGAGCTGGGATCAGGCTCAAAACATCAATACAGATTGGATCGATCAGATGATCGGAACCGGGTTCAAGCAGAGCTACAACTTCTCGACCAACTACAAAAAAGACAACGTGGCCGTAAAGGCCATTCTGTCTTACGACGACAACGGTTCTTATGTCATTGGCAACAATTACAACCGCGTCAGCGAACGCGTGAACATGGATTGGAAGCCCATGAAAAAGATGAATGTGCAGATTTCCCATTCGTTGAGCCAGGGCACCAATACCCGCGTTGATGCTGCCTGGGCCGGCGGATTGGGTTCAGCCATGAGCACCATGCTGCCCATCTATCCGCTGGAGCCCTTGTACGACAGCAGTTCCAAGTCGTATTTGACCCCTGTCGGATTGCACACCATTCGCGATTTGAAGAACTGGAGAAGCATCGAGGTGCGCACCATCAACAATGCTTCAGTTTCTTACCAATTCAACGAGAACTTGGCTTTGAATGCCAGCGGTAGCATCGATTACATGGACTACAACGAGTACCTGTACGAGCCAAGCGAGTTGATTCGCTACTACAACGGCAGCTACTTGCAGAACGGCAACGCAAAGTGGTACCCTACCTACACAATGAACAAAAACTATTTCGCCACCTTGCAGTACGATAAGAACTTAGGCAAGGGCAATAGCGTTGGAGCCATGTTGGGTCATGAATACCAACACAGTTATTCCACTAGTAAATACGTTGAGAATTTCGATGCCACAGGCCCCATTGATCAGGTGACCATTCCCGATACCGCTAAATTGGTATATGGACGCACCCCCTACGAATGGGCCTTCTTGAGCTATTTCGGTCGTTTGAATTACAGCTACCACAATAAACTGAACTTTCAAGTCACAGCCCGTCGTGACGGTAGTAGCCGATTTGGACGCAACAACCGCTACGGATTCTTCCCTGCTGCGGCTGTGGGTTATATCATTAGCGAGGAAGATTTCATTCGCAACATCAAAGCCATTGACTTCATGAAGTTGCGTGCCGGTATTGGAAAAAGCGGAAACGCCAATTTTGACAACTACGCCCGTTGGGGTACCATTACCCCTAGTGGCAACTTGCAACCCTATAACGGCAATCCCCAAATGGCTCCTGCTCGTTTGGAGAACCCCAACTTGAAATGGGAGTCTACCACCAACTTCGATGCGGGCATTGAAACCCAATTCTTGAAAGGTCGAATCAGCACAGAGTTGACGTACTACAATAAGAATACCACTGATGTAATCTTGCAGTTGAGCATTCCCACTTCTACCGGTTTTGGCTCCTTTTACGACAACGTAGGTGCCATTGTTAACCGCGGTGTAGAATTCACGTTGAAGACCATCAACATTCGCAGCAAAAACATGCAGTGGTCTAGCAATTTCAACATTGCCCGTAACTACAATGAGATCACCAGCATTGGTGTTTATACAGAAGATGCCGTGAGCGGAGGAACCAACGATACCCGCGTAGTTGTAGGTCAACCTGTTGGAACCAATTTCTTGGTTCGCTTTTCCCATGTAGATCCCCAAACTGGCGCCCCTGTTTACTTCGACAAGAATGGAAACGAAACCTATAGTTGGGACCCTGACAACCGTGTGGCCGTAGGCAATGTATTGCCCAAAGCCTTCGGTAGCTTCAACAACGTCATCAATTACAAAAACTTGGAATTGTCGGCCACCGTTTACTTCAATATAGGCGGCAACATTTACGAAAGTTCAGTAAAGCGTCAATTGAGTTTGATGACCGACTGGAACATGGATCGTCGCGTTTTGGATCGCTGGCAGCAACCAGGAGACAATGCTTTGTACCCCAAGATGACCTTGAACACCTTCAATCATGGTTCTACCACTCCTTGGATCAACACCGACTTGTGGTTGCAGGACGGATCTTTCGCACGTTTGCGCAATGTGATGTTGAGCTACAATATGCCCAAAGCTTGGTTGAGCAAAACAGGCTTTGAAGGCGCCAAAGTTACCCTGGTTGGAATCAACTTGTTGACTTGGACAAATTACACGGGCTTGGATCCTGAAATCGCCCGCGACTTCGAAAACCCCACTGACCGCAACATGAGCGGCAGTATTACATACTTGACTCCCCCACAGGAGAAGAGCGTCAGTTTGGCCCTTAATCTGAGCTTTTAATCATGAACACAAAATCCATTCTTTGGGCCTTGAGCCTAACAGCAGTAGCTCTAAGCAGCTGCGATAAAATGATCGAAACACCCCCACCCAATGAGATTCTCATTGATGACGCGGTGAAGAATACCGAAGACTTGCAAATGTTGCTCAATTCGAGCTACAACGAACTCGCCAATACCTTTGGTGGTTTTGGCCAAGTCTTGGCTGAACTGCAAAGTGATAACCTTACGCTTCCGAACAACAACGATTACCGTGAAGTATTCAATCACAATGTATTGTTCTTTAACTCAACCACTGGAGCCTTCCACTCTATCGTGTACCGCACCATTTTCCGTGCCAACTTTGTAGAGAAATACCTGGATCGCGCCGCTGATTTGACTGAAGCCGATCGCACCCGTATTGTGGGTGAAGTGGCCTTTCTTCGCGCTTATTGCCATTTCTGGGCCGTTCGCATGTTTGCCCAGCCCTATGGGTTTACGGCTGACAATTCGCACCCTGGCATAGCCATTGCCAATCGTGTAAGTACTGACCCTTATCCCCGCAGCACTGTGGCCGAGGCCTATTCAGCTATCATAGCTGATGCCGAAACTGCCATGGCTAACTTGCCTGCCGACAATGGTTATTATGCTGACAAACAAGCCGCTCAAGCTTTGCTGGCCCAAGTCTATTTCCAAATGGGCGAATACAGCCAAGCAGCCGATATGGCTACTCAAGTGATTAGCAGCGGCCGTTACAGTTTGTCAGATACGGTAAACTTGTTCAATTCTCAGGCTGAAAGCGAGTACATATTCCGAATTGTGAGCACCGGTGTCAACGACAACCGCAGTGGGGCTTACAACGGAAACTATGCTCCCGGCACTCCTACCTGTCAAATGGATTTGGCCCTTTACAATGCCGTCAAGGACCCCAATGACAAACGCTGCGCTATGCTAACGGAAGTGAACGCTGGCGCTGCCAATATGTTTGTTAAGAGCTCGGCTTTTGATGGCCAGTTTTTTGATGTGCCTTTGTTTTATTTGACACAAATGCATTTGATACGCGCTGAGGCCTTGGCCTTGTCGGGTGGAGACCTGACGACCGCTATCATGGACGTCAACAATTTGGTTGCCCGCGCTTATACTGACCCCAGCACAGAATATTTGGCTAGCTCTGCTAGCGCCAATGAAATATTGACGAAGGTTCGCGCCGAGCGTCGAATGGAATTGCTGTTCCAAGGCGATCGAATTCAAGAAGTAAAACGCTTGGGAGCCATTGAAGGTCAGAACTTATTCATTCGTGGACACCGCTGGGACTGTGACGGCATGGTATTGCAGTTCCCGATTGTAGAACGCACTAGTATTTTTGAAATTAACCCAACAGGAGGTTGCAAATAATGAAACGTATTGTATTGAGCAGTGTACTGGCCTTTGCCTTGACTTTGTCATTGGGCCTATACAGTTGCAAACCCGAAAAAAAGGAACTGGGTCCACGTGTTAGCCAGATCGACGGAATTTCCGGAAATTGGATTTTGAATCGTGTGGCCCAAATTGATGTGAATGTCGAATTGGCTTTTGTGGAGAGCGATACCTTGTTGGATGTAAGCTCTGTGTACATAGCCGGCCAGCCCATGGAAATCGAATTCCAAAAAGACGGCACATACAGCACCGTCGCCGGTTCAGGATCCTCTTTGTTTGGGCCTGCCACTGGCACTTGGAAATTCGACGATAACGATTACCCAAGTTTCTTAATCTTCAACGAAGGCACAGGCGATGAAACCACCATCAACCTCTTGTCGCCTGTTCGCCCTCAAGACCCCAACTTGGCCATCAAAGTCAATAAATTCTGCAACGGTGAACGCACCGTTTCCTATCACTTTTGGTATAACCGCAAATGATGAAACCCATGAAAAATCGCTCATTCCTTTTCGCCGCTTTGTTGTTGATGACACAAACGGCTGTAGCTCAAAAAGCATGGATTACACCGGCTGAAAATCCCAATTTGAAAGACAGTGTAACCTTGTGGGTTGACATTAAAAAATGCGATCGTCAACAATTGGCCGGCTCTACCGAAGACTTGTACATGTGGACTTGGAAACCCAACGAACACCCCGTTGGCCATCCCTTGCACAACGGCACATGGAACGCTTCAAACGAAGCCCTTCGATGGACTTCGGCAGGAAACGATGTTTACTTCTATCGAATGGTTCCTACTGAATTTTACGAAGTCACAGCAGCTGCCTTATACGCCAATGACATTCACTTGTTGCTGAAGAAGAAAGACGGTACCGGAGATTCGAACGGGGAAGCCAAAACCGAAGATTTGGTGATTGCCTTAGATCCTCCAGTAACAGGACCTCAAAAGCTTTCTACCTTCCCAAAAACCAAGAAAAAAGACACCATGAGCACTTCTTCAAGCGATGTATTCACTTTGAAATACGATCGCAACTTGGAGGAGAAAGTCGCCCTGCAGACGGCTGATGACTTCTATGTTTATGTTCAGGCCAAAGGTGACAATGGCTTGTATTATAAATACAACAATATCAGCATCACCAAAGTAGGCAATGATCCCAATTTGGCTATGTCTGACATGGGCAATGGCATGTTCCATTTCACCATCATTCCTAGTAGCTTCATGGCGGCCGATGTTCCAGCCGGCGTCAAACTGATTGGATTGAAATTCCAGGTGGTTCGCAAAACCATCAAAAACTCAGACGATACAGTTGACGGTACCTACGAGTACATTTTCAACCCAAACTGTGAGTAACTCCTGCTGATTCCATAAAAAAGGCCCCGCTGCGCGGGGCCTTTTTTTATGTCCATTCGACCTCAATTTCGGTTCGCATCAAATCTTCTAAGGTTTCTCTACGGCGAATCAACTGCCATTTGCCTTTGTAATACAAAGCCTCAGCAGGACGCAATCGAGCATTGTAATTGTTGCTCATGCTCATTCCATAAGCTCCGGCATTGTAGATAGCTAGCACATCACCTTCTCGCACCTCAGAGAGCTTTCTGTCATAGCCCAAGGTATCGGTTTCGCAGATGTATCCGACGACACTGTACAAGCGGGGTGTTCCCGCAGGGTTACTTATGTTTTCAATACGGTGAAACGCATCGTAAAACATGGGGCGAATCAGGTGATTTTGCCCGCTGTTGACCCCAACAAAGACCGTTGAGGTGGTTTGTTTGATTACATTGGCACTTACCAGCAACACACCCGATTCAGAAACAATAAACTTACCTGGCTCGAACCACAGCTCCAATTCGCGCCCATAGCGCTCACAGAAGGCTTTGAATGCCTCCGATATACGCCTTCCTGTATCTTCAATGTCGGTAACTATATCTCCGTCCTTATAAGGCACTTTAAACCCAGAGCCAAAATCCATGAATTGCAAATCCTTAAATTCTGAAGCCGCATCGAAGAGCAAATCTGCGCCCCGCAAGAACACCTCGGCATCCAGAATATCAGAACCCGTATGCATGTGCAATCCGTGTACTTGGATGTTATGAGATTCCACTACACGCAACACATGACGAAGCTGGTAAATGCTGATTCCAAATTTGGAATCAATGTGACCCACCGAAATATGGCTATGGCCACCCGCCATGATGTGCGGATTCAATCGCAAACAACAAGGCACCGAAGCCCCATAGTGATGTCCGAATTGCTCAAGAATGGATATGTTATCAATGTTGATGTGTACGCCCAAGTCGACAGCCTCTTGTATCTCGGCAAAATCCACGCAGTTGGGAGTAAACATAATTTGCTCAGGCAGGTAGCCCGCACGAAGGCCCAGCTGAACCTCTTGAATGGATACAGCGTCCAAACCCGATCCTTGCTCGAGTAGCAATTTCAACACATTTACATTGCTCAAGGCCTTCATGGCGTAGTGCAATCGCACATTGACTCCTGGAAAGGCTTCTTTCAATTTGTGGTATTGCTCTACGATTCGCTCGCCGTGATAGGCGTACAAGGGCGTCCCAAATTGTTGGGCTGCATCAAGCAGTTCTTTTGATTCTAATGTCATGAATTTGGATATAAAAAAAGGCGGGGTGTTGAATCACCCCGCCTTCACGGCACCGGCCGTGAGCGGGTTATTACTGTTTCTTTTTAGAAGTGAAGTCTACGACCACGGGAGTGGCAATGCAGATTGAGGAATAAGTACCCACAACTACACCAATCAACAAAGCCATAGAGAAACTCTTCAAGGCATCGCCACCGAAGATGAACAAGATGGTCAACACCAAGAACACGGTGGCCGCCGTAACGATGGTACGACTCAAGGTGCTATTGATCGCATCATTGATCATACCCGCATTGTTCTTTTCTGTTCTGCGCTCGGTTAAGTACTCACGAATACGGTCAAATACAATCACGGTATCGTTAATGGAGTAACCCAACAAGGTCAACAAAGCAGCAATCAAGTGCTGATCAAATTCAGTGGGGAAAGGAACTACACCATCCAGCATAGCAAAAATGGACAATACAATTGCCACGTCGTGAACCAAGGCAACGGTAGCACCCAATCCATAACTAACGCTTCTGAATCGGAACATGATGTACAGGAAGATTCCAGCGATAGCCAAAATCACCAAGAAAGCACTTTTATTGCGTGTGCTGGTCGCAATAGCAGCACCCACTTTTGAACTGCTCAAAATAGGACCTTCACCATCAGCGTTTTTCACCATTTCAAATTTGCCATCCAAGGCTTTAACTACATCTTGAGCCACTTTCTCACGAGCTTCGCGAGAATCTTCATTCAACAAATAGGTAGTAACAATGCGAAACTGACCTTCTGTACCGAAGGTTTTTACTTCATTGCTACTTTCGGCCAAAGAAGCATTCAACGTTTGCTTGATGTCTTCAGCGTTGTAATTCTTCTCAGGATTGAACTGAATGATGTAAGCATTACCCCCTTTGAAATCAATACCGGTACTTATTCCACCCTTCATGATGAAGGTAATAGCACCCAAGGCAATGAAGGTCAAAGAACCGATATAGAAATAGCGACGCTTGCTAACAAAATCAATGTTTACACCCTTCAAGAAACCACGGTTCCAAGAAGTATCGAAGGCCGTCTCTTTACCAGCGTCAGCGCGGCGATCCAACAACAAACGAGTGATGAATAGAGCCGTGAACAAAGAAGAGAAAATACCGATAACCAAGATTACCGCAAATCCGTAAACCGGACCGGCACCAGCGAAGGTCATCAAGAATCCAGCCAACAAGGTGGTAATGTTAGAGTCAATAATCGCACTCAAAGCATGCTTGAAACCATCGTTGATGGCTGACTTCAAACCTTTTCCTGCACCCAATTCGTCTTTGATACGCTCGTAAATCAGTACGTTGGCGTCTACGGCCATACCCACTGTCAAGATGATACCAGCCATACCAGGCAAGGTCAAAGCAGCACCCAATGAAGACAACACACCCAGAATAATGAATACGTTACCCAATACGGCTACAATGGAAATCCAACCGGCGCGGTTGTAATACAAAATCATGAACAGTACGGTTGACAAGAAACCGAACAACAAAGAATTCAAACCTCGCTGAATAGAAGCATCACCCATTGAAGGACCTACTACTTCACTAGCCACAATGCGAGCGGGAGCAGGTAATTTACCAGCCTTCAAAACGTTGGCCAAGTCCTGAGCTTCGCGAATGTCGAAATTGCCACTGATTTGAGATTGGCCACCGCCAATTTTTTCGTTTACAACGGGAGCTGAATAAACACGATCGTCCAACACAATGGCGATGAACTTACCTACATTGGCACCGGTTACCTGAGCCCAGCGAGAAGCTGCCGTTGGGGTCATGGTCATGCTTACTTCCAATTGACCCGTTTGGTTGGTATTCTCGCGAGCATCTGCAATGATGTTTTCATCGTCAGAAGAAAGAGCCGCATTACCATCGCGATCACGCTTCAAGAAGTAAACCAAATATTCGTCAGAATTTTGAATTTCTTTACCCTGAGCATCGTATTCGGCAGGTTTGGCGCTGAAGGCAACCTTTACAGCGGGCTCCAATACAGATTGATATTGAGGCTCAGCTAACATCTTAACCAAACGATCACGATCGGCAGCCTTCACCACACACATGGCCGAACCCTGGCCATTGCCATAGGTGCGAAGAACGCTCGCCAAAGGAGCGCTGCTCATGTCTTCAGTAGTTTCAGCTACGGCCGTTGTATCGATACCCTCTTGGGCCGTTGTGTCTTCTTCTACTGTAACATTGCCCATTTTTGAGGCTTTGTACAAATCGTTCAAGATGCGAGCGGCCTCTTGGCTAGTCGCTGAATTGCTGTACACTTCGTAAAATTCCAATTTGGCGCTTTTCTCCACCAAATCTTCCATACGGCGAGGATTGTCTACGCCAGGCAATTCCACACTGATGCGACCGCCGTCTACCTTTTGAATGGTAGGCTGAGTTACATTCGATTGGTTGATACGCTTTTCAACCACCTCGTAAACACGATTGATGGCACTCTCAGTTTCAACCTCGAGCATATTTTTCACTTCCTCGTCTCCAGAAGAAGACTTGATAGTACCGCGGTTTCCTTTGGCGAAGACATAGGCAATTTTGCGGTCAGCGTTTGACTTTTTGAACTGCTCCATGAACACTTCCACATAGTCACCACCTTCATTGCGAATAATTTCGTCGGTAGCAGCAATGGCTTTCAACAAGCCAGCATCTTTGTTGTCGTTGGCCAAACCTTTGATGATGGCGCCTTTGTCGACTTCCAAAATGACGTTCATACCGCCACGCAAGTCCAAGCCGAGGTTTACCTCCCGCTGCTTGCATTCAAAATATGTGTAATTGGCAATGCCCAAGTTGTAGAACTCTTTATTACCCAAGCTATCGATGTAACGACGGTACATCTCTTTCTCGGAAAAACCGAGTTTGGCTTGCTTTTGAGCAAAGGAATGAGCTTGAGATTCAAAGCTTCTGGCTTTCCAGGTGAAGGAAAGTTGATACAAACAGGCCAAAGCCAACACGAGGGAAAAACCTACAATGGATTTATTTGTTTTCATTTGAGTTGTTCAGACAGAATAAATACGGGTCGCGAAAATAAGCAAAAAATGCTTCCAAAACGGCGGTAAATCGCGTCTAATCAAGATTTTTGATTGCCGTGGCTATCGATGCAAGGTTTTGGTTTCGCATACAGTTAAAATGACCTTTCGGACATTGCGAATAGCCAAATTTGCTGCAGGGTCGGCAAGATAAGTTGGGAACTTGGTGATGATGAACCTCAGACCCACCCCACTGACCGGGAGCCAATCCAAATCGAGAGGAAGTATTCCCCCAAACAACATGAAGAGGAACATGCAAAGCAGCTGCCCAATGAGCCATGCCCGTATCTCCAGAAACCACTTGCACCGCTCCAGCCAGTATCGAAGCCGAATCTCTCAACTCCTGGGAGCAGCATATTTCAGCCTGCACATTGGCATTCAAGTCTTCGATGATTCCCTTCGCTTTTTCCTTATCAGACGGACTTCCCAACAGCAACCAATGACCTCCGATTTGATTCAGCAGGCTCACGGCCATTTCGCTGGGCATCTGCTTGGTCGCATAAGTACCTCCCAATACCCAAACACGATAGGCGAAGGGCTTGTTCAATGGCTCTATTCCCGGCCATGGGCCCAAATGCTCTGGCATTTCGGTCAACAGCGAATGAACCGCTTGCAACAATCTTTCCTTCACCGTGCGAACTTGCTTGAAGCGCCCGGGAAGAGGCAGTTTTTTCCAAATCTCTTTGGGCATGCGGTAGACCGTAGCCGGCCACAGTGCTAGACAAACCCCATGAGACCGCAAATTATTATGAGCATCCAAAACGGCATCAAAGCCCTGTGGGCGAAGATTCCCGAGCGTCTCATCTGCCTGCCAACTGTATACCGAATGAAGGGCCTCATGATTTTCAAACATGGGAGCATGGGCAGGCTTGGTCAACAAATGAACTTCATGACCAGAATGATGCAACATTCTCAAAATAGGCTCCACCAATATGAGATCACCAATGGCTCCAAATCGAATGACCAGGATCTTCATGGGCGCTTTGACTTTTGGGTTTCGAGATAGGCACTAAACTCATTCAACCCCATGGCATTCAAGGTAAATTCTTTTACCAATCCGCCTTTGGCCGCAGATACCACACCCCAGTGCATGTCTTTCAAACCCGATTGTTCGTGTGCATCAGGGTTAATGGACAAATAAACTCCTTTCTTCTGCGCATAATCAATGTATCGCCAATCCATATCCAATCGATAGGGATGCGCATTGATCTCAATGGCCACTCCATTATCGGCACAGGCATCGATGATCTTGTGATGGTCAACCGGATAACCAGACCGCATTAGCAACAATCGACCTGTCATGTGTCCCAATATGGTGGTGTAGGGATTCTCAATGGCACGAATCAAGCGATGCATGGCTCTGTCCAAATCCATTTTTAACACAGCGTGTATGGAAGCCACCACAAAATCCAGTTCTGCTAGAATTTCATCTTCGTAATCCAGCTGGCCGTCCAGCAGAATATCGCTTTCAATGCCCTTGAAAATGCGAACATTCCCAGGCTGAGCATTCCATTGATCAACTTCCGCTCCTTGCTGGCGCAACCGCTCAACAGAAAGCCCACCGGCATAAGCGGCCGTTTTCGAGTGGTCGCATACACCAAAATATTCAAGGCCTAAGGCAGCCGTAGCCTTGGCCATCTCTTCCAAGCTATTGAGGCCGTCGCTGTACTGGGTATGATTGTGCAAGGTTCCTCGCAAATGCTCGAAAGTGATAGGCGTACCCTGGATATAGTCAAACTCGCCTCGCCCCTCTCGCTGCCAAACAGGGACAAATGGTTTGCCCAAGCTTTGGTAGGTAGCCGTTTCTGATCCTGCCCACTTAGAAGAGTCATACCCTAATTGTAGCAAATGTGACCCGTCTGAACGGCTTTCAAACAATTCTCGTTCGAACTGGTCGGGAGCGACGATGCGGTGGCAGTAGCGAACCCCATTCTCGTCTTCCCACCGAAATTCATTCTCCTGTTCACGAATCTCCCAATTCTGATCGGCCAGTAAGGGCTGAATGCTACAATCACTGATGAAATCCAATTGTTCTAGGGTATCACAATGGCGCGCCAATGGTCCCGTCCACGCGTGTTGGCCTCCCAGTGCTTTTGCCATACTTAGCCATTTTGTCGCCAGCGAGTGGGCGCGAGCAAAATGAACTTGACCCGCCGAAGCCATTTGAAATTCAATCGCCTTAATCAAATCAGATTGTGTTTTAGAACCAAAGCCAGACCACTCTACCAAGCGATTCTCACGGCATGCATCCAATAACTCTTCTACTGAATCCACCCCGTGTTCTTGCCATAAGGCTTTGACTTTCTTAGGGCCTAATCCCTTTAATCCCAGCATACCCAAAACGCCAGGGGGCGTGCGCTCCACTAAAGCGTTCAAGGCATTGAAAGCCTGAAATTCCAACAATTCTTGTATGGCCTGGACCACCGATTTACCGACGCCAGGCAAGGCCAATAGCTCCTGTTCATTCAATTCAGAAAAGGGCTGTTTGATTTTTTTCAAGTTGAAAGCTGCTGAAGAGAAGGCCCTCAATTTGAACGGATTTTCTTCGTGAAGCTCCCCCAACTTAGCGTAAAGGTTTAAACGATTCAAAACGGAAGCATTGTCCATCATGGCTGATCTTCCTCCTCCCGAAGAGCCCAATTGGCTCTAAACTCTTGAATTTCTCCTGAAGACAGGGCCGCGTTAAAATCAACCCAAAATACAGTATTGGGTATATCAGCCTCTAAAAAGAGAACTTCAGCCCAAGGGGTTGATCCATCCGAATTTTTGGTTTTTAAAGGTACCCTATCCACACCTAATATGACCAAATACCGTCCCGCATAAGAAGCCGGCAATTTGGCTAGATTAAAATCTCCACTTCCAAAGAAACTGGCATACAAACCTTTTCCCGTCGCCGTATCATAAGCAAGGGGCCGATCCGGCCAACGGGTTTTTCGAATGGCATCTATGTGGGCAAATTCAGACCCAACTCCAAGACTGGAAACCCCTATTATAGCTGTATCACCACAGCCAATTTCGACCTCCACCTTTGAGCCCTCGTCTTCGAATGCCAAGTCGTCTTGTGGCTCCACTTGAGCCCAAACAGAACCCCCTAGAAGGGCCATGGCCAAAAACGTCAACAGGCGCATGATGCGAATGTACTTTTTGATCTTTAGCTGAACAAACGGCTTACCCTAGTAGCCACTTCCGAACTCAGTGCCACCCCCATGCCGCCCATTCGTACAGCCAAGTACAAACCTGGCGCTCGTTGTTGTACGATAGGTTCTCTAGATTCGCCCATAGCCATGATTCCCGACCATTGCTCTTGAATAGAAAACTCTTGACCCGGAACCAACACCTCTTTTAAGTAATTCAAGAGGTGCTCCCTTATAACATCATTGCCTTCAGAACGAAGGGTCTCCTCGGTAGTGAAATCCAAATTCCTACCCCCACCCAACAACACACGCGTGCCTAAAGTTCGAGCATACAAATAGCCTTGATCGGCATGAAATATGCCCCGAAACGGCAAATCTGGCATGGCTGAGGTGACCATCACCTGACCCCTTGCTGGTTGGAGCTCAACATCCTCTTGTAGCAAGCCCGTGTAGGCATTGGTACACAAAACCAAGTCTCTAGTTTTCAAGGTCAAACCCGATTCCAGTTCAAGCACCCAGGACTGAGAATCAGTGGCTTGCAATTTATTCACCGACTGCCCTTCGTAGCACTCAACACCCAATGAAAGGGCCTTGTTTCGAACAGAGCGCAGCAGCAAATGCGATTGTATGGCTCCCTCCTGAGCGGCGAAAATGGCTTCAGGGGCAATGCGCATGCCCAGTGATTGACTGGAACGAATCTGAAACGGAAGGCTTCCTGAAATGGATTTCAAATCTTGATTCAACTCCTCTAAATCGCGAAATACAGCTTGGGCTTCTGCTTCAGATTGGAAAAGTTCCCATCCGCCAGAAGATTCGAAACCCAGAGAAGCATCGCCGAACTCCTCACGAAGTTGAACTAAGCCATCAAAACGGCGTCGGTATAATTCAAGGGCTTGGTTACGGCTGCTGCGACGGGCTTCGTCAAGCAATTCTCCGGCAGAGCCATAGCAGGCAAAACCGGCATTGCGCCAACTAGCCGACCATAAGAATGGCGCTTTGTCCAATACCCAAACTTCGCGTTTGGGAAATTTCTGCTTCAAGCGAATGGAGGTTAGCAGCCCCACCAGGCCGCCTCCAACGATGACAATATCTGCCCGCTCCAAGTGTCTTTTTACCCAGAAACTGGGCTCAGAAAGAGGCAGAGATTGAAAATTATCAGGCATTCAAGCGCGATGGCAAAGCTTGGGCATATCCCGATTCAAGTTCAGCCATAGCTCCCCAATCGCTTCCGTTTACTGTTACACTTGGGCCCGTAACAGTTCCAATTTGAAGAGCAGGAATACCATGCTGTGCGGCAAGCGACAACAGGGATTCTAAACCATCAGGCTTACAAGACACCAATACGCGACTTTGAGACTCACCGAACAACCAGGCATCGAGACGATATTCTTGCTGGCTACAGATATCAAACCCTAATTCGCCAGCCAAGGCTGATTCAAATGCAGCGACGAACAATCCACCTTCGCTGATGTCGTGAACCGATTGAATGGAATCGCGGCCAGCCAATTCACCCAGCAACTCGTGCAAAGCGTATTCAGAATCCAAATCAAAAGCTGGACATGGAGAGTATTCTACGCCACAGATTTTCGCCAAATATTGCGAAGAACCCAGATCATTCTCTGATTTACCTAGCAATACAATAGGATCTCCCTCTTGCTTGAAATTCAAGCTTAAACGCTTTGATTCATGCTCCAACAAGCCCAACATAGCAATGGTTGGCGTCGGATATACGGCTTGGCCGTTGCTGCTCTGGTTATAAAAGCTCACGTTTCCGCCCGTAACGGGGGTGTCGAATTTGCGGCAGGCTTTGCCCATTCCATCGATAGCGTGCTTGAATTGATAGTAAACTTCTTCGTTGTAGGGGTTACCAAAGTTCAAACAGTTGGAAATAGCGGTTGGAACCGCACCACTGCAGCGAATGTTGCGAGCGGCTTCGGCCACGGCGATTTGGGTGCCTTTATCGGGATCGGCGTAGATGTATCGACTGTTGCAATCAACGGTCAATGCCAAACTCTTGTGCGTACCCTTCACTTTGGCAATGGCCGCATCAGATGGCAAATTGGTCGTTTCATTCACCGTACCTACCATGGAATCGTATTGATTGAACACCCAACGCTTTGAAGCAATATTGGGAAGAGCTACCATCTTCTTGGCCGCTTGCTGAGCTTGGTCCAAGGTCAAATCTGCCACTGAATCCAATTGGAAGGCCTTGATTTTTTCAAAATAGGCGGGTTCTTTCCAAGTTCGTTGGTACACGGGAGCTCCGCCTCCTAAGACCAATGACTCGGCAGGAATATCGGCTTCGAGGTCTTCTCCCATGTAGTAGCGAACTCTCTTGGTATCGGTTACTACACCGATTTGGGCGTAAGTCAAATCCCACTTTTCGAAAATGCGTTCAACGGCCGCTTCTTGTCCTTTTTGAACGATGACTAGCATTCGCTCTTGGCTTTCAGACAACAGCAATTCCCAACCTTTCATGTCTGACTGGCGCATGGGAACCTTATCCAACCAGATATCCATTCCCACATCACTTTTGGCGCTCATTTCACTGGTAGAGCAGGTGATTCCGGCTGCACCCATATCCTGCATACCGACAACAGCACCCGTTTCAATGATCTCCAAACTCGCCTCCAAAATCAGCTTCTCCCAGAAAGGGTCACCGACTTGAACCGAAGGCAAATCATTGATGGAGTCTTCGCTCATGTCTTTTGAAGCAAAGGCAGCACCATGAATACCATCTTTACCCGTAGCCGAGCCAAAAATATACACCGGGTTACCGGCAGGCCCAGCCGCCGCTGAAATGCTCTTACCTACTTCTACAATACCGGCACTCATGGCATTTACCAGAATGTTCTGTTCGTAGCAGTCATCAAAGTATACTTCACCACCTACAGTGGGGATACCAAAGGCATTACCGTAATCGCCAATACCCTTCACAACGCCTTTGACTAACCATTGGGTTCTGGCAGTATCGATGTTCCCAAAACGCAAGGAATTCAATTGAGCGATGGGTCGAGCACCCATAGAGAAAATATCGCGATTGATGCCACCCACTCCGGTTGCTGCCCCTTGATAAGGTTCAATAGCAGAGGGATGGTTATGACTTTCAATCTTGAAACAACAAGCTAGGCCATCGCCAATGTCGACCAAACCCGCGTTCTCTTCACCCGCCATGGCCAACATGCGACTGCCCTCTTTGGGCAGGGTTTTCAACCAAGTGATTGAGTTTTTGTAGCTACAATGCTCGCTCCACATGACTGAATAAATCGACAATTCAGTAAAGTTTGGGGTACGACCCAAAATGGAGCAAATTTGATCAAATTCTTCAGCCAACAAGCCCAATTGTTGAGCTTGGTCTACGGTTGCCAATTCCTGTTGCATGAACCACAAAGGTACAACGGCGAATAAGCAGGAGCGAAATAGTTTTGGACAGTTTATGCCCCAAAATCGAAGGTTTTTAACGCATCAAAAAGACATTGCCTTTGATGGTGTTGTGACGCTTCAAATCACCAGTAATGATGTCATAGCGAAACAGGTACTGATAGAAGCCTTCCATGCAGGGTTCACCATTCGCATAGCCATCCCATTCAAATGACCCGTTATCATTGCTATCGAATACTTTTTCACCCCAACGGTTATAAATAATGAAATAAGTAGGTCTCACGCCCCGACCGGTAATGGTAAAGGTCTCATTGCGACCGTCGCCATTGGGGGTAAATGCTGTAGGGATGAAAGCATCGCAAAGGCCAGATTTTATGGTCACTTGAACCCCATCTGAAGCCGAACCACAGGGATTGGTCAAAGTGGCTTGAAAATAGCCGCTGGTGCTTACGTAAATAACGGAATCCGTACTGCCATTGTTCCACTGCACTTTAGCCCCGGGCCAACTGGCCTTTAGCTGCAACATGGCACCTTGGCAAATCAAGGTATCTTCGGGCAATTTGACTTTTGGGGAAGTACCTTCATATATAGAGATGGAATCTCTCCATTTGCAGCCGTTATTGTTCACTTCAGCCCAATAAACCCCTCCTTTGTTCACGGAGCGAGAAGACCCCACTGAAGCATCATCCCAAGTAACAGTGCCTGTTGCCCCTGCATACAAAGTCATGGAGTTACCATCGCAAACAGAGCTATCCTTGCCCAAGGAGAACTTGGGCAATGGCGAAATCGTTATGTTCTGGGTACTAGAATCAGGGCAAAATGTGTCTTTTACCACATACTTGATTTTTTGCAAACCGGCTACCGTTGGCGAAAAGTCAAAGCCGTTAAACGCATTGCCATAAAACACCCCATTGGTCGTTTCAGCCGGCGTAAGAGTTATGGCCGGGTCCCCTAAGCACAAGGTAGCAGGAAGTCCAGAAAAACTCGGATCGACATTGCGTTTCACCAATACAAAAACAGTATCGATAGAACTGCAACCCTCTGGGCTAGCGGCCGCGTGAATAACAGAATAAACACCTACAGCCGCATAGGAATGAGTAACTTTCTTAGCCGTCGAGGTAGTGCCATCTCCCAAGTCCCAACTGAAGGAACTCAGACCAGGGAAGACGTTATCAAACACAAAGCTGTTCGACTTGAAACACTGAATCGAATCGTTGATGGAAATACCAGACGAAGGATCAGGAATCACCCGCACATACATAGACGTTGTATCGGTGCATCCTGTGCGTTTGTTATCGTACAAAGTCTCGCTTTTGTAAATGATGCGGTACTTACCCGGAGCTGGGTAAGTGCGGGTCGGCGTAGGAATGGTAGCGCTATCGCCAGGGCCAAAATACCAAGTACGTATGTACGCTGTTTTCGGCACCTTAGCCAATTGGGTTTGATCGTCGAACTTGAATTGGTGTCCTACAAAGCACTGCGCGGTATCATTGTTTTTCTCGATGGGAATAGAAACCGGACGAGGAATGATAAAAACAGCCTTCGTTTGGGTGTAGTTATCGGTACAGCCTAGTGCAGGAGCAGCCAACAACGTCACCAAAAAACTACCGCCTTTGTTGTAGGTATGATTCACATCCTTACCCGTATCGGTGTTACCATCTTGGAACAGCCAGGTGTATTTGATTCCAGAGTACGTAGCCGTAGAAGTATTGGTAAACTTGACATAATTGGTGTTTTGACAACTATCGCTGTAGGAGAAATCAAAGCCCAATACCAAATTCTGAGTCGAAAATTTGATTGTCAAATAGGAGCTAGTCAAATAATCAGGCGTAGCGCCACCGTTGTGTTCGTAGAGTCGAAACTCATAACTGGTGTTCTTCTTCAGGTTGGTAATGTTGACACTGTTGGTGATGTTGTCATAAACCACATAGGAATTGGTTCCCATATTGGTTCCACTACCAAATGCGGCCACTGCCGTATACTTCGTACCGTCTGATGGGGTATTCGCAGAACCACTGCCCTCGATAAGCAACCCCATTCGCCATGTGCCATTTCCCGATGTCCAAGACAACTGGGCACTCGTACAAGTAAGGGTCCCGACCTTTCCATTGCTGGATGCCGTAGTAGGCTCTTGAGCCCATATGGCTCCAACAGAACAAATCAGAAACAATACGATAGAAAGCAGTTTTTTCATTCCGCAAGGCAAATGTACTGAAAATAGACACCAATGCCTCGAAAGGCGTGGCCTATCAGGTGTACAAATCTCAATTTTACACAGTTCAGATATGGATAACTCCATTTGTACCCGCAAATGGTTAACAGCAATTTTGAAAGAGTATGGAACCCACTGATAGCAAACGCAGAAAACCCAATGGTTGGCCAAGCATCTTGAGCCTAAGTTCAGTATTGTTTCTCCTCGGCTTGGTGGGGTTCAGTATTCTAGGGTTTCGAGGGCTTTCGGAGCGTTTGATAGAAAGCAGCAGCATCGACGTTTACTTCGACGAAAGCAGCTCACGAGATGACATTGCTGAATTTCAGCGTTCGGTTGAACGCGAAGAATGGGTAAAAGAGGCCAAATTCATCAGCCGTGAAGAAGGCTTGCGCCAAATGGGCGAAAAGTTTGATGCCGACCTAATGACCTATGCAGAAAGCGTAAATCTACCCTTAAGCATTGAGGTTTATCCAAAAGCAGAGTTTGCCGAGCCCGGCATTCTCTCCGCCAAAGTGAAAGAGCTCAGACGTCGAGCCGGCGTAGAAGATGTGTTGTACCAGAAAATATGGGTAGAACAAATGTCCCAAAACATCAAACGCATTCAATTGGGCTTGGTGGCGCTGGCCGTATTGATGACCTTGGTCTCTGCCGGTCTTATTCAAAGTGCCACTCGCTTGGGCATCTACTCGAATCGTTTCATCATCAAAAGCATGCAGCTGGTTGGGGCTACCAATGGATTCATTGTACGACCCTTCGTATGGCGTTTCATCAAATATGCATTAGCCGCCTTCCCTATTGCCGCGGGCACATTATGGGCCATTATATATGGAATTCCCAGCCTTGATCCCGCTGGGATATTGAGCGGCCAAGCAGCCTCTCTGTTGGCTGATTTCAACCGCCACATCATTCCTTGGCAGGCAGTCGCCATGATGTGCTCCATCGGATTATTCGGCATCTTATTGGCAGGCCTTGGCTCCTGGCTGAGCACACGCAAATACTTGAAGGCAAAAATTGAGAATCTGTATTGATTCCTGCCCTCATTTGCCCAAATTTGCATAGACACCATGAAAGAAACGGTATTTACAAAAAAGAACTACATCCTAACCGGCTTGGCCTTAGCAGTGGTAGTTATTGGCTTTGTTTTAATGACAGGCACAGAAGGTGACATCTACGATTTTCGCCGCACAACCCTTGCTCCCATCGTGGTATTGACTGGATTTGGCCTAGGCATTTACGCCATTTTCCACAAAGAGAAAGCGTAAGGCATGACTTGGCTGGAAAATGTTTGGCTTTCCGTTCTGGAAGGCATCACTGAATTTTTACCCGTTTCCAGCACAGGCCATTTGATGATGGGCACTCAACTCTTGGGCTTAAACGCTCAAGATGTCGACACCTACATCATTTGCATTCAATTCGGAGCCATTGCCTCGGTAGTTTGGCTCTACTGGGAACGCTTTTTCGGCCCAAAGGCTTGGTCTTTATACACCCGATTACTCGCTGGCTTCGTTCCGGCTGCCATTTTAGGCCTGGCCTTTGACGATTTGCTCGAGCAATTGCTGCAAACCCCTGTCGTGGTTGGAATCATGCTCATAACAGTTGGTTTTTTCTTGGTATTCATGGACAAGTGGCTACCAGGAGGCAATCGAAAACTCGATGATGTCACCCACAAAGACGCTGTCATCATTGGACTTGTGCAGTGCCTAGCCATGATTCCGGGCGTTAGCCGAAGTGCCGCTACCATCGCCGGCGCTTTGGGCTGCAAATTGAATAAAAAAGCGGCTATGGAATTCAGTTTTCTATTGGCTGTCCCTACCCTTTCGGCGGCTGGACTATACAAATTGCTAAAGAACTTCGACTCGCTCAGCTCAGACCAGTTATACGACATTGCCCTTGGCAATGTACTGAGTTTCTTTACGGCCTTGTTAGCTATTCGCTTTTTCTTGCGATGGGTTGAGTATCGAGGCTTCGCCTTCTTCGGATTGTACCGCATTGTGGTAGGCGCAGCCTTCTTGTGGTATCTTCTCGGGTAATGAAAACAAAAGGCCTTTTTCTTGGCTTCTGTTTGTGGGCATTGGCCATTAATGCCCAACAGCCAAAACTGGCGCGATTGCAGTACGGCGGCGGGGGCGATTGGTACAGCTCACGAACCGCACTACCCAATTTAGCCCTGTTCTGCAATAGCCAAATTTCGACCCGTTTCCAAAGAGAGGAAGCCGTTGTTCAAGTAGGAAGTTCTGAGCTGTTTCAATACCCCTTTACTTTTTTAACCGGCCACGGAAACCTGGTATTCAGCGAAAGTGAAGCGGCCAACCTTCGCCTATACCTCGAATCGGGCGGCTTCCTCCACATCTGCGACAATTATGGCCTGGATGTCTATGTACGCCGTGAGATGAAGAAAGTATTTCCAGAATTGGAATTCAGACTTGTACCCTTCTCTCACCCCATCTACAAGGGACCCTTTGTTTTCTCAGCTGGGCTCCCCAAAGTACACGAACACGATGGAAAAGCACCCCAAGGTTGGGGCCTATTTTCCGGTGATCGACTGGTTTGTTTTTACGATTACCAATGCGACCTGGGAAACGGGTGGGAAGATCCTGAAGTATACAATGATCCCGAAGCTGTTCGTATCAAAGCCTTACAAATGGGGGCCAACTTGGTCGCCTTCGCTTTAGGGCAATAAAAAAGGGGCCGAAGCCCCTTTTTTAAAATGAATATTCCGTTATCGCACTTCGCGTATCCATACTTGAGGCACGAGCCCTTCGAAGTAATACATACTCTTGTTGGCGTCTTTCTCTGAGCCAAAATGCTTTACAAATACGTAATAACTCTTGTTCTTGGGGTCGTACATCTTGTA
>JBJOHK010000123.1:0-2801 GCA_046047755.1 Bacteroidota bacterium
CATGAGGAGTGCTGATGATCATTACCTCGCGAATGCCAGCCTGCATGAGGGTGGCCAAGGGGTAATAGATCATGGGCTTATCGTAAACCGGCATGAGCTGTTTGCTCATGGCCAAGGTCAAAGGGTGTAGGCGAGTGCCTGAACCGCCGGCGAGGATAATGCCTTTCATAGTGATGCGAAGTTAGGGTTCTTGGTAGACACGAATCCAATCAACCACCAAGGAAGTGGGTTCTTGACTGAAATCCAGGTAATCCAGGTAACGATGGTCAACCGCATTGTTGACAATCAAATACATGGGTTCTTGGAAATACTGACGCATGTAGCGGTTGAGTTTGACGCGGGCCACCTGGCGACCGTCGGTGTAGAAACGAATCACATCGGGCTTCCACTCACAGGCGTAAATATGAAAGCTATCGGTGGTGTTTTTGGGCAGCTGAAAATGCCGCATAATCAATCGCTTGGTATGGGTTTCAATCTTGCCAAAATGCAGGGTCATGGTTTGGCGGTGAATGCGCTTACCGTTCTTCAATCCGTACATTTCAAAGATGTCAATTTCGGGGGGCCAGTTGTAGCGGCCCGTTAGCCAAAAGGCGGGCCATGTGGCAGGACCTGCCGGGTTTTTGCAACGCACAGCAAAAAAGCCATAAGTCCAGGATTGGCTGTGAAAGGTATTGACCAGCCCTGTTCCCCAGGGAATGTTCAGGGTGTCGGCCTCCCGTATCAGGGGCGGTTCGCTACCTATCAATATGGAGGCATTGGAGTCAGGAACCCAGCGCTCTTGGATAAAATCGGTGGGGTGGTAGCGGTTTTGGAGAAGCAAGTATCCGCCGGAGTCAAGCACCTCTTCGTCGCCGTAGAACTGGTGCGGCAATTGACCATGGTAACGACCCCATGGCTGGCCGCGCTGCCAGGCCTGATCGTCGAAGCGATTGAATTCATCGCTCCATACCAACTGGTATGTTGGCGAGGGGAGCTGTAAGGAATCGGTATTGGCCTTTTTCAAACGAGCCGCCAATTTGATGAAGGGCGTGCCAGGGTCTCGTTTTTTGAACCAGAGCCCCAACTCGCTGCGTCCAAAGCCCTCGCGGGTACTGTCCAAACCGGTTTGGGCCAAAGCGCTTGAGGCCAGGAGGGTTAGCGTGAGAGCCAAGAGTCGCATGGGGCAAATATAGCCCTACCTTTGAAGCATGGGAGACAGCCAATTCAAGTCGGGATTCGTCAGCATCATCGGCATGCCTAATGCGGGTAAGAGTACCTTGTACAACGCCTTGATGGGTGAGAAACTGGCCATTGTCAATCCCAAAGCACAAACGACTAGGCACCGTATCTTGGGCATTAAAAATGGCCCTGATTACCAAATTGTCTACTCCGATACACCGGGCATTTTGCGCAAAACCAGCTACCAGATGCACGAGCGCATGATGAAGTTTGTGGGCGAGTCCATGTCTGATAGTGATGTACTCATTCTGCTCATTGACATACACGGGAAAGATTTCAATCCTGAGATAAAAGAGCGATTTGCCAAGAGTGGGGCCTTCAAGGTGGTGGGCATCAACAAGATTGATGTCAGTTCTCAGGAAGAATTGGATCGAGCCATGGCCCGTTTGAAGGAAGAATTTCCCGCTGATCGATACCTGCCTATGTCGGCCCAAGAAGGCTTTGGTGTGACCGAGCTAGAGTCCATAGTAGCCTCGGCTTTGCCGGTGCATCCTCCCTATTACCCCACCGACCAAATGACCGATCGTTCGGAGCGCTTTTTTGTGAACGAAATTGTTCGCAACAACATCTTGCGCTTGTACGATGAGGAGATTCCTTATTCGAGCGAGGTGCTGACCTTGTCTTTCAAAGAAAACTCCAAAATCATTCGCATTTCGGCCGAAATCATTGTGGAACGTGAGTCGCAGAAACCCATTTTGATCGGGAAAGGCGGTGCGGGTATTAAAAAACTCGGCATTGCAGCCCGAAAAGACCTAGAAGAGTTCTTTCAAAAACAGATCTTCTTGGAGTTGTTTGTGAAGGTGCGCGACGATTGGCGCAACAACAAAAACATGCTTCGTCAGTTTGGGTATGACCACGAGTAAGGTTTGGTCTTGGGTAATGGTCTTGTGGGCCTGCTTGCTGAGTCTAGGAGCGGCAGGTGCTGTAATAGCATGCCAAGAGCCAACTACGCCAATAGAAATTCACATTTCTGAGCCTGAAGCTATCTCGCTGCAAGACACTTCGTTTTTCATTTCGTTGGGGACCGATTCCATACGTTTTGATTATTACGTTGCTGCCGAAGGCTCCTCCAAATTGATTGTGGCCTTGCCGGGTTGGAACCATTCTCCCAATCAGTATCTGGAGCATTCGACCTTGCTGGATTCGGCTCGCACCCGTGGCTTTGCCGTGCTGCTGGCCCATATGGGAAAAAGCGTCTATGCCGATTCCATTTACCCCGAAACCCGGGCTGATTACAAGTCTCTGGCCACTTCAACTTGGTGGATGAACCAGGTTTGGCCTGAACTTGAAAAACGGGGAATGATGGATCGTCAAACGGCTCTGTGCCTGCTGGGTTATTCAACCGGTGCTCGTGGAGCGCTGACCTTGGCTCAGTTGGACAATCGACCCCGGGCATTGGCCCTGCTCAGCGGCGATTACGACGCCTATTTGGACACCCATGACCCTTTGCTAGTCAACGCTATGGGTGCCTATGAAGATTTTCCCGAGCGCTGGAAGCGCATGCACTTGTTAGGTGCCGCGAGCTACCGACCCAGTTGCGCGGTTTATGTGGCCCACTCGAATGGCGATCAGGTGGTTCCCAT
>JBJOHK010000124.1:0-16247 GCA_046047755.1 Bacteroidota bacterium
CTCTTTAGGCTCGGGTGCAGGTTCTTCTTTGGGCTTCTCTGCTTCTACAGCAGGGGTAACGGGTGCAACAGGTTCAGGGCTAACGGGACGAGGAGATTTTACACTCTTCAATTGGTTAGCCTCTTCGCGGGCTGCTTTATCGGCTGAAAACTCTTCAACAAGTGCACGGTACATCTCGTCAGAGATTTTGGTGGTAGGACGAGGCTCAACTTGAAAACCGGAGTTGTTCAAGAATTCGGCCAAGACCTGTGCACTGCGATTGAGTTCGCTGGCTACTTTAGCTAAACGGTATTCCGCCATATTCTATTCAAAAATAACTTTATGTTGCGACAAATCCCAAGTTTTGCGGGGCTTCCCCCACTTTATAAACACAGAGTTGGCTCGGGATTTGGAACCAACTCCGTGCTTTTGAACCACAGAATTACTCGAATTCTGTTTTGAGGATCTTTTGAACTTCTTCGATGGTTTCGATTTCAAGTTCGGTTCGGCGAGCCAAATCTTCTACGCTGTGGCGCAATACGTCTTTGGCAGTATCCAATCCGATTTTCTTGAATTCTTCGATGATCCAAGTTTCGATTTCGTCCAAGAATTCGTCCAGATCAACGTCGTCCTCCTCTTGGACTTCGGCATTGACACGGTAAACTTCAATTTGATATCCGCAGAGCTTTCCAGCCAACTTGATGTTGTGACCACCGCGACCAATGGCCAGAGAAACTTGGTCAGCTTCCAAGAATACGTTCACTACCCCTTCTTCGTCTTTGATTTCCATGCGGCTAATAGCGGCTGGTTGCAAAGCGCGTTGAATGAAAAGAGCGTTGTTCGTAGTGTAGCTGATAACGTCAATGTTTTCGTTGCGTAACTCACGCACAATTCCGTGTATACGCGCTCCCTTAACACCTACGCAGGCTCCTACTGGGTCGATACGGTCATCGTAGCTTTCTACGGCTACTTTGGCGCGCTCACCTGGTTCGCGAACTACTTTCTTGATGGTGATCAAGCCATCCAAAATTTCAGGAACTTCCAATTCGAATAGGCGCTCCAAGAACTCAGGGCTCGTGCGAGACAAAATGATTCTAGGAGTAGCTTTTTCAATGTCGACATCGTGTACAATGGCGCGAATGCTGTCGCCTTTTTTGTAGATATCACGAGGAATCATGTGCTCCTTGGGTAAGGTCAACTCATTCCCCTCGTCGTCCAATACCATGATTTCGCGTTTCCATACATTGTAGACCTCGCCGGTGATGATTTCACCTCTGCGGTCTTTGTATTTCTTCACCAATTCGTCTTTTTCCAGTTCAATGATGCGACTCATCAGGGCTTGGCGTGCATTCAAGACCGCGCGACGGCCGAAATCTTCCAAGAAAACCTGTTGAATGCAATCTTCCCCAACGGCGTAGTCAGGTTCGAATTGCTGGGCTTCAGCCAAGGTGATTTGCAAGTTGGAATCTTCAACTTCACCTTCTTCAACGATGAGGCGGAGATGATACATCTCGATGTCGCCTGTTTCGGTGTTGATGATGATGTCAAAGTTGGCATCATTGCCAAATTTTTTCCGCAAAATGTTGCGGAATACATCTTCCAATACGCGCATCATAGTGGCGCGATCAATGTTCTTGAACTCCTTGAACTCGGTGAAACTGTCAACCAGGTTCATGCCTAAATCTTGGGCTTTGGCTTTCATGTTATTTGAATTTAAGTACGATAGTGGCTTGGTTAATATGGGGGTAGGGAACCAAACGGGGTTCGGTTCTTACTTTTCGGCCTTTGTCCGGGAACTCGGCTAGAAAATGCAAAGTGTCACCTTCAATACGCAGCAATTCGCCTTTGAAAGTTTCGTCTTGGGTTTGAATTTCAAAATGACGGCCCAAGTGTTTATGGAATTGACGCAAATCAACCAGAGGGCGATCAGCGCCAGGCGAAGAAATTTCTATAGTAAAAGCTTCTTCTCCAAAGTTGCCTTCGTCAATCAAGGTCGAAATATGTCGGGTAAAGTCAGTGAGCACCTTCATGTTGAGAGGTTCCTGACTATCAACCATCAAACATATGGCTCCGTCTTCGGTCATTTCATGGCCAACATAGAATAGGCCGAAAGGAACCGATTCCAGTTCCACCAACGATTCTAGTTTTGGTATGAGCGCGTTCATGCCTTGATTTTTTCTGTCAATAAAAAAGGGGCTGCTTTCGCTGGCCCCTTTCTAAATTTTTCAGAATGGTACGGCAAAGATACAATAAAGTAGCTCGCCTACCAAGTCTATACTCGCATTGTCACATTCAGTCGGTCTTTCCTGCTTCTATGACCTTCATTTCCAGTATGTGCAGGTCTTGAAGGGGACGGTCGGCATTGCCTGTTTGGGCCTTGTTCAGGGCATCGAGAGTTTCGTATCCGTCGTAAAGGTAGCCGAAGACCGTATACTCACCATCTAAGGAAGGGGCCCCACCCCAAGTGCTGTAGGTATTGCGCGCTGAGGCTGGAGTGCGGTTGTGCAATTCGTCAATCTCGGGTCCAGAAACGGCATTGATTTCCTCGTACAAGGCATTTAAGTCTTTTTGGTTCCCGCTATTTAGGGCCATCTGCCAGCGCTTATAATAGTCAGCATTTAAAGGATTTCGGAAGAAGGTGTTGTAATAGCGCTGTTGGTGCATCAATCGCATTTGTTCATCGGCGTAGGCCTGTCCAGTAACAATGTAAAATTGGCTTCCTGAACTTCGTTTTTCAGGATTTACGGCATCGGGCTGTCGAGCCATAGCTAAGGCTCCCCGCCAGTGGTACAAGGTGTCTATAATTTCTGCCGCTAACGTGTAGCCGGGGTCGCCGCTGCCTAGGGCCTGGTCAGGTTGAGCTGATTTTGATTGGGGGTCGCCGGCTTGCACCATGAAATCCTTTATGATGCGGTGAAACAAGAGCCCGTTGTAATACCCAGTGGATGCGAGCTTCAGGAAATTTGCTGTGTGTTCATGGGCGGCGGGGTTCAAGGCTACATACAAGGAGCCCTTCTCAGTGCGAATTTCCACTTTGGGCCAAGAGGCTGCTGGAAGGGGCCAAGGAGAAGCGGCCTCAACCGAAGAGTCGTTTTTTCGGGCTTCAGCGACAAGATCATGACGTTGGGGTTCTTGGCAGGCCATTAAGCCGATTAGGGTCGTTAAAAGAAGGTTGAATCTCATATTAATAACTCAATATCCCCTCGCGTTCGAAATACTCAACCAAATGTTGGCGGAGCAAATTCTCTTGTTCAATGACGCTGAGATTGGGCAATTTTTGGGTGTTTTTCCACTGGGGCCATCCTTGTTCGTCTTGGCCCTGTAGTTCGTAATAGCCCGAGTAGCTCAATACTTTGCAGCTGGCGATGCTCATGAGCTGTGTTTTTTGCTCTTTGGTGAAGTTTCGTTCGGGTATCAGGCCCAACTCGCGAATGCCGACCAGAAACAATACGGCATTGAGGTCGGGTCGTCGTTCAAAATGGGCTTCTACGAAATCCATGATTTTGAACCATTTGTGTTTGATTTCATCCTGCAATGTGCTGAAATCATCCGAATCAAAAGGAGAGGTGGCGTTCACAAGTACAAAGTTCCGCATTCCTGCTGTCAATCTTTGTAATTTTGTTTATGCCCTTTTCTGAAAGACGCAATCCTGTGGGTGTATTGATGCACAGGGCAAAGAATGTCACCGATGTTCTGACCATCAAACGTCAAAGGGCTGCGCTATGGCAAGTTTCGACTTTACGCAAGATGCTGTTTCGATCCAGAGATACGGCCTTCGGTAAGCAGTTTCAGTTTGAACGATTGCTGATTCAACCCGATGTGGTAGAAGCGTTCCAGCGTCATGTACCCATTTCTGATTATAACCTCATGCACCCCTGGTGGATGAGAGAATTTCAAGGAGAGTCTAACATCACTTGGCCGGGACGGCCTCAATATTTTGCTTTGAGTTCGGGTACCACTACGGGCAGTTCCAAGTACATTCCGGTGAGCAATGCTCAGTTAAAAGCCATTTACCGTGCGGGTACGAGGCAATTGCTCTCAATTGCCAGAACCGATATTCCCAAAGACTTTTTTGCCAAAAACTATTTGACCATTGGAGGGAGCACTGATTTGGAGTACAATGGTATTGCCTATTCAGGAGATTTGAGCGGAATCACCACCCGAAATGCTCCCTTTTGGTTCGATCGATTGGCTAGGCCTACTCCTGAGATCAAGAGACAGAAAGACTGGAACGAGAAAATGGATACCATGGTTCGAGAAGCTCCCAATTGGGATGTCGCCATGATCGCCGGTGGGCCGGCCTGGGTGAAGATGTTGTTAGAGCGCATCGTCGAGACCTATAAGCTCGACAACATTCACGCTCTTTGGCCTCATTTCAGTGTATACAGTTGGGGGGCGGTTGCGCTTGAACCCTATAAAAAGGAAATCGATGCCCTAATGGGCAAACCCATAAAGTATTTCGAAACCTATTTGGCTAGCGAGGGGTTCATAGCCTATCAGAATAAGGAAAATGCCTCAGGGATGACCTTGGCTTTTCGCAATCAAATGTTTTTCGAGTTTGTGCCCTTTGATGATCAACATTTTGATGCCGCTGGAAATTTGCTTCCCGGGGCGAGGGCCCTAACAGTCGCTGGTGTAAAAGAGGGAGTGGATTATGCCATTTTGATCACCACCTGTTCGGGTGCCTGGCGCTACATGATTGGTGATACGGTGAGGTTTACGAATGTGGATGCTTGTGAAATCAAAATTACTGGGCGCATCAAGCACTACTTGAGTTTGTGTGGAGAGCACCTCAGTGTGGACAATATGAATCAAGCCTTAGCCAAGGTTTCAAGCACCATGGGTTGCAATTTTCCTGAGTTTACTGTTAAGGGATTCCATAGAAATGGCACGTACGGTCATGTCTGGCACGTTGCCTGTAACGAGCCTATAGATGCTGCTGAGCTGAAGCATCAATTGGATTCGGCACTGTGTCAAGTCAACGACGATTATGCGGTAGAGCGAAAACACGTTCTAACGCAAATGGAGGTTCATGTTTTGCCTGAATCGCTGTTCTTAGAGTTCATGGATTACCGAGGTAAAATCGGGGGGCAATCGAAATTTCCTAGGGTCATGACTGATGTGATTCACCAAGAATGGTCCAACTTTGTGACCTTAAAAATGCCCAGTCATGGATATGCAAACTGAAGAATCCTCAAAGCATAGGCATCTTGAAGATTTGAACTTCTTGGAATTGGTGAGCGGCATTCACAGCGAAGACAATTCCATTTCGCTGGCTATGAATGCGGCATTGCCGGCAATCGCCAAATTGGCGGAAGGAATATTTGAGCGAATGCTTCTAGGCGGTCGATTGTTTTATGCGGGTGCGGGTACAAGCGGTCGTTTGGGTGTGGTCGATGCCTCTGAATGTCCGCCTACTTTTGGTGTTCCATTTGATCGGGTTATCGGTTTGATGGCCGGGGGTGATTCTGCTATTCGCAAGGCCGTAGAATTTGCTGAAGACGATACTCAGCAGGGCTGGTTGGATTTGCAGCAATGGAATGTGGGGCCCCAAGATGCGGTTGTCGGAATAAGTGCGTCGGGAAGAACCCCTTATGTCTTGGGGATGTTGAATGCCTGTAAGCAGGCTGGAGTTTTTACGGGATGCATTGTTTGCAATGCGAATTCTGAGATTGCCGCAGTAGCAGACGCTCCTGTAGCAATAGTGACAGGCCCTGAGTATATCACTGGAAGTACCCGAATGAAAGCGGGTACCGCCACCAAATTGGCATTGAACATGCTGAGTACTTCGATTATGATCAAGTTAGGGCATGTTCAGGATAACAAAATGGTTGACATGCAGCTGACCAACCACAAATTGATTGAACGGGGCACTAGAATGGTGCAAGAAGCCACCGCTCTGTCACATGAAGAAGCTCAATCCTTGTTGCTGGCTATGGGATCTGTTCGCAAGGCCATTGATGCCTTTAAAACCTTGAGTTAAGTCAATACATCCCAAGTGCGGTCGGCCAAAAGTCGCACGGTATGAAGGAATTCGGCATAGGGCATGCTTGAGCCCCATTCATAGGGAGCCACCATGCTCAGCACTTGAGAGCCATCGTTTTTCTGATAAAGATGATACACCCCGCCAATGATGGGTTCGAAAGCTATATCTGCTTGGTAAATGCTATGCGAGACAATGAGTCGGTGTTCAATGTCTTTGGCTTGTTTGAGAAGCAATTCAGCCTGTTTGCGAAGCATGGTGATTTGTTGTTCGGCCTGATGCTGCATGGCTTCATGAGCATTGGCCTTCAACAAACGCTTATCTACAGGTTCAATTTTGGGTGATGAAACACTCAAAGCATAGGGCGCTTGTCCAATAGCCCCTTGGTAAACCGCATCCTTTAAAAACTGGGGTCGGTTGTCATGCTCTAAGTGTTCTTCTTCCTGCATGGTATTTCAAACATCTACGAAGAGCAGAAGGTTTTCACGCAAACCAATCTTTTGCCAATATCGATTGCGCTATTTGCACGGCATTGGTGGCCGCTCCTTTTCGGAGGTTGTCGGCGACTACCCAGAAATTTAAACCGTTTTGAAGGCTTTCGTCTCTGCGAATTCGTCCTACAAAAACCTCGTCCTTGTCGTGAGCGGTCAAGGGCATGGGGTATAAAAGTTGAGAGGGGTCGTCTTGCACGATTACCCCCGGAGTTGAGTCCAAGATTTGACGAACATCTTCCAAGTCATAGGCGCTGCCCAATTCGACGTTTACGCTTTCGCTGTGTCCACCCATAGTGGGTATGCGAACCGTTGTGGCTGTTATTTTGAGTTCGGGCTGAGAGAGGATCTTGCGTGTTTCGTTGATCATTTTCATCTCCTCTTTGGTGTAGCCATTTGGGGTGAAAACATCAATGTGGGGAAGTACGTTGAGATCAATAGGATGCGGATAAACGGCCTCAAAATCCTCTCGGCCGGCGCGTTCGGCAAACAGCTGCTCCACGGCTTTTTGTCCGGTTCCGGTTACGCTCTGGTAGGTGCTAACGACTACGCGTTTTAAGCCATAGCGTTGCAAAAGCGGTTGCAAAACCATGACCATTTGAATGGTGCTGCAGTTCGGGTTGGCTATGATTCGCGTATCGGGTTGAATGCGGTCTGCGTTGATTTCAGGCACCACCAAAGGGATGCCTTCCTCCATGCGCCAAGCGCTGCTGTTGTCAATGACATAACAGCCAATGGCCGCAAATTTGGGAGCCCATTCTAGGGAAGTGCCACCACCGGCGCTGAACAAAGCTATTTGAGGTTTTTGCTCTAGGGCTTGCTCAGGTGTAATGACCGAATAGGGTTTTCCATGAAACAACACTTGTTTACCTGCGCTCTTGGCACTGGCCACTGGAATGAATTCCGAAACGGCAATGTTGCGTTCTTCCAGCACTTGGATCAATTTGCTTCCCACCAACCCGGTGGCACCAACAACGGCAACTTTAGTCATGGCTGGGTAGGGCTGATCCAGGTTCAGCTGGAGTCATGGGTTCGCGGTGTTCTTCGGTAGGTGCAGACCCTTCAGAATCGCTGCTATCATCCATGGCCTCGAGGGCTTCAAAATCCATTGCGCTGTTATCAATAGAGTCTTGAACAGATTTTTCGTCTTCGCTGAATGCGGCATCTTCAGGAGTGGAAGAGCAGGATCCCAGGCCAAAGGCCAAAAGGGCTGTAAGGGTATAAATGAGTTTTTTCATATCAAATTTTCTAAGGCGTCAAAGAAGTCATTCCAGGGGTCGTAGTTTTTCAGTCCCACCTGAGTTTCTGCTTGGCAGTCCAACGATATAAACGAATCTGCGGCCAAATTTTGTGCCGTTAGGCTGTCGAAAGTTTCAATTTTTTTCGGAGCTGACATCCAAGTTCCAGTATAGGTAGGAGGTAAATCTCTCACAATCCATTCCAAGTCTGAAGGAAATTGAGATTGCCATTCTTGGGCCTGATCATAGCTGCATTCAAAGGCCTCTACAGGTAATACGTCGCAAAGGGCTTTGGCCTTGGTTAATGAGGTTTCTGCACTGGCTTCCATGCACAGTTTGGGGCCGCTACACCAGCCTATGATTTCTTGGATTTTACCGAGCTCTATGGAATGGGGTCCATCAATGGCGAAACCCATGAATTCAGCCATGGTGCTGGCGGCATAACGGGCGTCTGAAAGGTCCTGTATGTGGTTGAATTTGATTTTCATGGCAAAAAAAAGGCTGCCGTTTGAGGCAGCCTTTTCGCTTATACTAGCAATTTGACTGGCTCTTCTAGATATTCTCTTAGGGTTTTCAAGAATTGGGCCCCCAAGGTTCCATCTACCACTCTATGGTCACAGCTCAAGGTGACCTTCATGATCTTGACAGGTTTGATCTCGCCGTTAACAACTCCCACTTGATCCTTTACTGTACCTACGGCCAAAATGCAGGCATCAGGAGGGTTGACAATGGCGGTGAATTCATCGATACCAAACATGCCCAAGTTGGAAATGGTAAAGGTATTGCCCTGCCAATCGGCGGGTTGAAGTTTCTTTTCTTTGGCTTTTGCTCCGTAGGTTTTCACCTCGGTGCTGATTTGACTTAGGCTTTTCTGGTTGGCGAAACGCACAACAGGAACCAATAGGCCCTCATCAACAGCCATGGCCACACCAATGTGAACGTGGTGATTCATGCGAATCTTGTCGCCTAGCCAGCTGGAATTGATTTTGGGGTGTTTGGTCAAGGCCATGCCACAAGCTTTGACTACCAAATCGTTCATGGAAATCTTCACATCGCTGATTTGGTTCATGGCCTCGCGGGCCTCCACGGCCTTGTCCATGTTGATTTCTACGGTCAAGTAGAAATGAGGAGCCGTGAATTTGGATTCGCTCAAACGGGCGGCAATGGTCTTGCGCATTTGAGAGATGGGCATATCGGTGTAGCTCTCTTCACCCATGGGGACAGAAGAAACAGCCGCGACGGCAATAGGCGCACTTCCCGCTGATTCTATGTCTTTTTTGATGATGCGTCCACCTTCACCGCTTCCTTGTATGCCCGTCAAGGCAATGCCTTTTTCAGCGGCAATCTTTTTGGCCAAGGGGCTAGCTTTTACGCGGTCATTTGAAGATGCGCTTGGAGCACTCGCTTGAGGGGCTGAGGGTACCTGAACTTCTGGAGCTGCCGTTGGGGCAGGGGCTTCTTGGGTAGCAGGGTTAGCACTCGCTGCTCCACCTTTCAAGAGGTCTTCAAAAACTTCACCGGCGTTGCCTACTACGGCAATAGGGGCATCAACGGGAATGGCTTGGCCTTCAGGAGCCAAGTAAAGAACGGTGCCTTTGGCATATCCTTCCATGTCCATGGTGGCCTTGTCGGTTTCAACCTCAGCGAGAACGTCACCGCTCTTCACTGCGTCACCAACTTTAACCGTCCATTTCACGATGACACCTTCGGTCATGGTGTCACTCATCTTGGGCAAAGTAATCAGTTCAGCCATAAAATTGTCGGCAAAATTAGGGCTTTTCCCCTAATTCAGGGCCCTAGATTGACTGTGTATCTTTTGTGCATCATTATTCATACAAAGTGTATGACCTTTGTTTGACATGGGTGTGAACAATCAATACGAGGAATTCTTGCGCTACGTCTATGAAAACGGAACGCAGAAAACAGATCGGACGGGTACAGGAACCCGGTCTATGTTGGGCGGGCAACTGCGTTTCGACTTGTCTGAGAGTTTTCCTTTGATCACAACCAAAAAAGTTCACTTGAAGAGCATTATTTATGAATTGCTCTGGTTTTTAAAGGGTGAAACCAATATTCAGTACCTCAAAGAGAACGGCGTGAGCATTTGGGATGAATGGGCCAGTGAGACGGGTGAATTGGGCCCTGTTTATGGAAAACAGTGGCGCAGTTGGGAGACCCGCGATGGTCGAACCATCGATCAAATTTCCCAAGCCTTAGATTTGATAAAAAACAACCCTGACTCGCGTCGCATTTTGGTGAGTGCATGGAATGTCGGAGAGTTGGATCAAATGGCACTTATGCCCTGCCACTGCCTGTTTCAATTCTATGTCGCTGATGGTAAGTTGAGTTGCCAACTGTATCAGAGAAGTGCCGATTTGTTTTTAGGTGTACCCTTTAACATAGCTTCTTATGCATTGTTGACTCTTATGATGGCACAAGTATGCGGGCTTAAGCCCGGTGAATTTGTTCACACCTTTGGCGATGCTCATATTTACAGCAACCACTTTGAACAAGTGGAGCGTCAACTGAGCAGAGAGGCTAGGGATTACCCCAAGATGCGATTGAACCCTGAAATTAGCGATTTGTTCGCCTTTGATTTCGATGATTTTGAGCTGCAGGGTTACGATCCTCATCCCGGAATCAAAGCACCGGTAGCGGTTTAAGCCCAGCGGTAAATCCGCGCTCCCTTTTCTATCAAACCTTGCTCGAGCAAGGACCAATCTTCTAAACTTGAAAGAGTATTGATGACGCAGTCTCCATGTTGAATATCGGCATGCTCGGCAAACAATAAAGTATCCTTGCCGAGTCGGTTTCCATGGGCTGATGGCCGTTCCGTAAGCCAGGCACAGAGGGCCTTATCGGGAATCAAACTTCGCAGGTATTTGGCTTTTTTCCCGTGCCCCATGAGCCACAGTCGTTGGGGAGAAACCAATAGTTCAAAGGCTTTCCATTTGAGTTGGGTAAACCTCTCGGTGCTGTAAAGTTCCGTTTTGCTTAAGCGCTCACTGTGTTCGCGCCAAAAATGCTTGGCTTCCGGGCAGGGAATGATGGGGATGCCTCTTTGCACCAGTTTGAATATGAAGTGATAATCTTCGGGGTATTCCAGGTTTTCAAACATTTCTGCAGCAGTGGTTCGCTCGAGCAACCAGCAGGGATTGGCAACCGGGCATTCTTTGAATAAATGATCTAAGAAATCGCCTTTCTCGATGCGAGCATTCAGCCAATTTTGGTAATTCAGGGTGCCGGGCCCGATGTTGTCTCCAAAAAATTCTACTTGACCTGCACTCAGGCTAGGGCCTTGTAGTTGACCCTGTAAAAGAGCTTCTAATTTGAAAGGATGCATGCGGTCGTCGGCGTCCATTCGTGTAACATATTGGCCATGGGCCGCTTGAATGGCTCGTTTTTGGGCAGCAATGAGATCAGGAGCTCCTCCAGAATGCGCTAATAGACGAAATCTCGAATCGGCAGCTACATAGCCCTGGGCGATCTTTAGGCTTTGGTCGCTGCTGCCATCATCGACCAATAGGCACTCCCAGTCTTTGAGTGTTTGGGCTTGAATGCTACTCAAGCACTCATCTAACCAAGGCGCTGCATTCAAAAAGGGGAGCAAAACCGATACCACAAGGCAAATCTAATTAAGTTGACATGTGGATGAAATAAACCATAGGGCCTTGAAAAAGGTGCGAATTTGCTGAGGCATGTTAGAGGCCTTTTTTACTCCCGTTCCCGAGTCCGTATGGGCGCCTTTTGCTGACAAAGAATCGAGTCTAGGCGGTCAATTACAGGTTCATCGCAAGGCATTTCCTAAGCTTAAAAAAGCCAAACTAGTTTTGATGGGTTTGGGTCAGCAAGCGCATGAAACTCGCCGTGTTTTGTACGGCTTGCAATGGCGTTTTGGGAATTTGGCTTGGGTAGATTTGGGCAATTTGGTGGAAACCGAAGACAGCCGTCAAAACCAGTTTGCTTTGAGTGAGGCGATGGGGGAGTTGCAAGAAATGGGTTTGACTGTCTTGGTTTTAGGGGGTAGTGCAGCTTCGGCCTTTCCGATTTATAAAGGCTTTCGCCGCTCACCCGAAGCCGTTGAATTGGTGCAGGTCAGTCCTGATATCGATTGGGAAGAAGGTTCGGCCTTGCGCCAGATTTTAGTCGATCAGCCATCCAATTTGTTCAACCTGGATTTCATCGGCACCCAGGCCTATTACATTTCTGAATCGGCCACTGCTTTGTTGGATAAAATGTACTTTGAGAACCACCGCTTGGGAGAAGTCAAAGGGAATCCCGAATCAGTAGAACCCATTTTGCGAAGTGCCCACGCCTTGTTGTTCGATATGGCAGCTGTTCGCGGAGCTGATGCCCCGCAGGGTCGATTGAACAACCCCAACGGGTTCAACGCCGAAGAAGCCGTTCGCATCGCGCGGTATGCGGGTGTCTCGAATAAACTCAGTGCTGCACAATTTTACGGGGCCTCTGATCACGAAATGTGCCACACCTTGCTGGCCCAAATGCTCTGGTATTTTGCCGATGGTTATTTCTCTCGGTACTATGATCATCCGTCGGCGGGCCACAGCGACTTTTTGATTTATCGCAACCGCTTGACGAGCACTCAGCACGAAATCGTCTTTTACAAAAGCCGTAAGAGTGAACGCTGGTGGATGGAAATTCCCCACCCCTATGAGAATGCCCATTTTTACATCGGATGCAGCTACAGCGACTATCAACGGGTTTGCGATGATGAAATGCCCGATCGCTGGTGGAGAGCCTATCAGCGTTTGATGTAAACCTTTCTTTGACCTAGGCGTTATAGCTTATCAACGCCTTAACCTACCTTTGCAGCATTCATGAGCGACGGATTTTATACCCTCAAAGTTCAGCGCGTCGTAGCCGAAACGGCCGATGCGAAGACCTTTTATTTTGACGTACCCCAAGACCTTTCATCTACCTTCTCCTACACCCCTGGTCAATACCTGACCTTCGAGGTAGAGATCAATTCAGAGAAAGTGCGTCGTTCTTATTCACTGTGCACCTATTCAGGACAAGATAGCCACATGGCTGTCACGGTGAAACGTGTTGACGGTGGTCGCATGAGCAATTACATGAACGAGCAAATTTCAGAGGGGTCTGAAATGCAGGTAATGGCACCTATGGGAAAGTTTACCATGACCCCCGATTCGGGTCGTTCTACCCATTATGTATTGTTTGCGGGTGGGAGTGGCATTACGCCAATGATGGGCATTAGCAAAGCGGTGCTTCAAGATGAGCCCAATAGCCAAGTGACCTTGGTGTATGCGAATCGCAACCCAGAATCAGTCATCTTCAAAGAGGTTTTGGCTTCCATGGAAAAGGAGTTTACCGGCCGTTTAAAAGTGATTCACAGCTATGATCAAGCTCCCTTTACTTGGTTCGGTTTGAAAGGTTTGATGACCGAAGACAAGGTTTCTCAGATTGTAAAATCGAAAGTGGGCGGTCCCTTTGATACGTACCAGTACTTTATCTGCGGTCCAGCACCCATGATGGATGTAGTGAAAAAAGGCCTGGGTTCTTGCGGAATTTCAGGGGCCAACATTCACACCGAATACTTTACTGCACCTACCTCTTCAGCCAAGCCTGCAGAGTCGTCTGATAGTGCGGCCTTCAACGGTCAAGCATCGATCACCATGAAGGTCTACGGAAAGACCCATACGATCACTTGCGATGACAAAACCACGGTTTTGAATGCAGCGATGAAGCAGGGAATTGATCCTCCATACAGCTGTACCGTCGGTGTTTGTACGACCTGCCGTGCCAAAGTACACAGCGGTGAACTTCATATGCTGGAGCGCGAAGGCCTCAGCGATGATGAGATCAAGCAAGGATATGTATTGACCTGTCAGTCTGTTCCTCGCTCAGCTGAAATCAGTTTGAGTTACGAGTAAAGGGCTCCCGTATAGGTCCTGATTTTCTCGAGCAATTGCTGGAAATCTTGGGGCAATGGGCAATCGAATTGCATCCATTCTTGGCTCTGCGGATGCACAAAACCTAGTTCCTTAGCGTGTAAGGCCTGGCGAGGCAATATCTCGAAAGCATTGGCAATGAATTGCTTGTATTTGGGTAGAGCCGACTCCTTGCGAATATCGCGACCCCCGTACATTTCATCGCTGAACAAGGGATGCCCAAGGTGGGTCATGTGAGCGCGTATTTGATGGGTTCTACCGGTTTCCAAACGGCATTCCACTAGGGTGCAGAAATGATAGCGCTCCAATACTTTGTAATGGGTGATAGCGAGTTTGCCGATTTCGGGATCGTCGTAATGCCGACTCTTTCGGCGGTCCTTTAAATCTCTAGCCAGCTGGCCGCGAATGGTGCCTTCGTCTTCCTTTACATCGCCCCAAACTAGGGCCCAGTAGCGGCGGTGAATGCTGTGCTCGTAGAATTGCTTACCCAAATGACTCAAGGTGAATTCCGTTTTACCAATGACCAATAGTCCAGAAGTGTCTTTGTCGATGCGGTGCACCAATCCTGGGCGGTGATAGGCATCTTTTTGAGGGAGTTGACCGAAATGGTAGACTAAGGCATTAACCAAAGTGCCACTGTAGTTATTGAATCCGGGGTGCACCACCATTCCAGCTGATTTGTTGAGCACCAAAAGGTTCGAGTCTTCGTACAAGATGTCTAGGGCTATGTCTTCTCCGTATACTTCGGTGTCACGAGGGGGTTCTGGCAAGAGAACCCGAATCTTGTCGCCCGGTTTGATTTTGTAATTGTTCTTGATGCTGCGGTCATTGACCAATACACAGTCGGCTTCAATGGCGGCCTGAACTTTGGTTCTGGAAGCATTGGCAATTCTGTCGCAAAGCCATTTGTCGATGCGTGTCATCTCCTGTCCGGGATCAACCGTAAAGGAGTGATGTTCGAACAATTCTTCTTCCTGGTTTTCGTCTTCTTGAAATTGGCTCATGCGCGTACCTCGAATTCCAGTTTTCCTAAACGAAGGCCCGCCCAGCCCGCTTGGTTGATGATGACGGGTTTGTTTTGGGCATTTTTAACTTGCACAGGCTTGTCTAAAAAGGTGTGGGTATGACCGCCCAAAATGGCATCAATGCCGTGGGTTCGAGAAGCCAATTTGTGATCGTCAATTTTGTCAGAGTCGTATTGAAAGCCCAAGTGCGAGAGCACAAATACCAAATGGCAATGCTCCATTTCGCGCAAATGATTGACGGTGTTTTGTAGAGGTTGCACGGGGTCCAGGTAACCTAGCCCGGGCATGCTTCTCTCCGAAATCAACCCATCGGGGTTGATGCCAACACCGGTTAGTCCAATGCGTATGGGCCCTTTTTCAACGACGGTATAGGGCTTGAAGAATGATTCTCCCGAGAAGGTGTAATTGCAATTGACCAAGGGGAATTGGGCGTGTTGTTTATGGGCTGAAATGAGGTGGTCAATGCCGTTATCAAACTCGTGATTGCCCAAGGTGCTGGCGGCATAGCCCATTTGGCTCATCCATTCCAGTTCGGGTTGGCCGCCGTAAAGATTGAAATAGGGGGTGCCTTGGAAAACATCGCCGCTGTCGACCAGCAAATGATAAGAGGGCAGGGGCGAATAATCGGCCAGGTAGCGTTCCTGCATGATGCGGCCGCCAAGACCGGCAATGCCACCTAGGTTAGGCCATTGCTTATGATTGGCAGGGAAGGGTTCCAAGCGACTGTGAAAATCGTTGGTATGCAACAAAACCAATTTGGATGTTCTGGGCTTGGCTGAAGCTAGCGCCCAGTTGGGAAGGGCTAGGCCTGCTCCCAGTACCAATCCTTGTTGAAGAAAGGCTCGTCTAGTTTTCTGTTGGGTCATGGGGGTAAACGCGTAATGAGGGACGATCCAGCACTTGGCCGTTTTGTTGGGTTTCGTTTTGCAGTCCACGCAGCAAAACGTCTCTGATCATTAAAGGGGTTTCTTCCAATGACTCGTGCTGCATAAACATCGTGAATTTGTCTCCCCCTAAAGCCATGTAGTCATTGGTGGCGATGCGGTAAGAGCGGCGACTATCAAAGGCTTGACCTTGAATATTGGCACGAACCAAATAGGGTGAATTTTCTTGAAAGGTCATTTCGAGGCCCGCCACCGGAGTTCCCCCTTGTGCGGCGATGTACTCCAGCAAGGCCGCTGTTTGAGGACCCGACAATTGAACAATGACCAGTTTGTTTTCAAACGGACTTACTTCAAACACATGACCCAAGGTAATGGGGCCCTGACCAATTGAATTTCGCAACCCTCCGTTATTCAATACGGCCATGTGGCAAGGAGCTTGGCCTGTTTGCTGGCAAAACGCATTGGCTTCTGCCAAGGTATAGTCGGCTATGACCCGCCCTAAATTCCCTGTTCGACGGGTGTTCATCAATGCCGTTTCCGTATGCCCAATGACGGTGTTCATCGAGTCTTTTAGTAGCTGAATATAGGGGCTCAGAACTCGATAGCTTGATGAGTCGTAATAAATGGATTCTGATATGGTTGCATTGTTTCCTTGAGTGAAAATCACGGGTGATTTGCAGGCCGACGCCCACAACAATGCAATCGAAATCAACGTCA
>JBJOHK010000125.1:0-12844 GCA_046047755.1 Bacteroidota bacterium
TAGTCGTAAAATCCGCGGCCAGATTTGACACCCAAATCACCGCTGGTGACCATGTTCACCAACAAGGGGCAGGGCGCGTATTTGGGGTTTCCAAACCCATCGTGCAACACGCGCAAGATGGCCAGACATACATCCAAACCAATGAAATCAGCCAGTTGCAGAGGCCCCATAGGGTGCGCCATTCCCAACTTCATAATGGTATCGATTTCAGCGACGCCGGCTACCCCTTCGTGCAAGGAACAGATGGCTTCGTTGATCATGGGCATTAGAATGCGGTTGGCGATGAAACCGGGGTAATCTTGGGTCAAAGCAGGCACCTTGCCCAAAGACTTGGAGAGCTCAATGATGGATTCTGTAACGGCCTTGTCAGTCTTAAAACCTTCAATGATTTCAACCAATTTCATGACGGGTACGGGATTCATGAAGTGCATACCAATCACCTTTTCTGGGCGTTGGGTAACGCTCGCTATTTGGGTAATGGAAATGCTGGAAGTATTCGAGGCCAAAATGCAATGCGCAGGAGCTGAGGCATCTATGTCTCTGAACAATTGAAGTTTAATGGCCACATTTTCAGTAGCGGCTTCTACGACCAGATCGGCAGACGAAACACCGGTTTTAACGTCGGTATGGCAAGAAATGCGACCTAGTGCAGCGGCTTTGTCGTCCTCACTCAACAAACCTTTGCTGATTTGACGATCCATATTCTTGCCAATCGTGGCCATGGCCTTGTCCAAAGCCGTTTGTTGAATGTCAATCAAGTTGACCGAATATCCAGTCTGGGCAAACACGTGGGCAATGCCATTGCCCATGGTTCCGCTTCCGATTACAGCAATTTGCTTCATGCTCCAAAGTTAGTTCTTTTGGCGCAGCAGCAACATTCGGTTGCGATCGCCGTGCTCAAGGACCTGGGCATCCAATCCTGCTTGTTCTGCCAAGAGTTTTTGCTCCATTAACTCCTTCTCACCCATCATACTGTTGAACAACATGCGTCCATCAGGGGCCAGAATGTTTGCGAATTGGCCCCACTGTTCTTCAGTCCATGTAAGGCTATTGGCATCTACAAAGACATCACTGATGATCAACGAATAGCTCCATTGCTGGGCGACGGCTCTCTCGATGTATTCGGCTGCGTCGGCTTTGAGCAATTTGACTCCATGCGGATAAAACCAACGCTGACAGAGTTCCAATACAACGGGGTCTTTTTCCACTCCAATGATGGCCGTATCGGTCCCAAACTTTTCATGAAGGATTTGGGCTGCAGAACCGCCACCGTATCCCAAAATCAAGACCGATTCTAGGTTGGATGGATCTAGCCTGAGTTTGTTCAATCCGGCTTTCATCACAGCATGCAAATCTCCAAACGAGTAATTGACCTCGCGGGTATCCAAATGCAGTTTCCCGTGGTATACCAAGACCTCCAATTCATGACCCAACTCGCCTTTTCTGCGTTCCAATACCAAGGGCCAAGCATAGCTCAGCACCCGCTTCCAAAAGGGCGCCTTTTTGATGTCTTTGGGTGCCACGGGCATCATGAAATCATAGGGTGAACCAAACATGGAAACAAATTTAGCGCTTGAGCGCGAGTACCTTTGTAGCATGTTTGCCAGTCCAGCACTCTTGTTAGCCTCTCAATCTCCACGCCGCCATCAAATTCTCCAAGAAGCCGGATTTGATTTTCAAGTGCTGCGCATCCAGGCCGATGAAGATTTTGATTCGGCTTTGGCTCCTGCAAAAGTCTGCGAGTATTTGGCTGAACACAAAAGCAAACACTACCTAGGATCCATTTCACCCAAGGTTCTCGTGACAGCTGACACCATCGTTTGGATCGATGGCCAAGTATTGAATAAACCCAACGATGCCGAAGAGGCAAGGTCCATGCTTCGGCAACTTAGCGGTCGTACCCATGAAGTGTACACAGGAGTTTGTCTAAGAACTGAACATAAAACAAAGGTGTTTCACCAGTGCACTCGCGTACAATTTCATGCGTTGAGCGATGCTGAAATTGAAGCATACATCGCCACGGGCTCCCCGTTTGACAAAGCGGGATCTTACGGAATTCAAGACTGGATGGGCTATTTAGGTGTCTCTGGAATTGAGGGCTGTTTTTACAATGTAATGGGATTTCCCATCTCGCGATTCTACAGAGAATTGCAGGCCTTCTGCCAAGAAGCCTGAGCTTCTTATTGTTTTCTTTACAATAAGCAAGTAACTTGCCCACTATGAAGCGTTTAATAGCAGCCGTTCTCTGCGTATTCTCTTTTCAAACCACCTGGGCTCAAGTTTCCAAAATTGACAGCCTAATCAGCCAAATGAGTTTGGTGGAAAAAGTTGGGCAAATGACCCAAATAGACCTTAGCGTTATTGTAAAAGGGGGCTATTGCAATCCGGTTGAGCCCTTGGCTTTAGACGAAACTGCCCTTCAGAAGGCCTTTGGTGAATACAAAGTAGGTTCTGTATTGAACTGCGCCTGTGGGAGCGGTTCCAAAACCACTGATGTTTGGAATGACCTCATTAATGGTATTCAAGCTTCAGCCCGATTGCACGGCGCCATTCCCGTTCTGTATGGAATCGATGCCATTCACGGCACTACTTATACCTCCAAGGGCACCTTATTCCCCCAACCTTTGGGACAAGCCGCAACCTGGAACCCCAGCTTAGTGGAACAAGGCGCCGCTATTACGGCCTACGAAACCCGAGCTTCCGGGATTCCCTGGAATTTTTCGCCCGTATTGGATCTGGGCCGACAGCCTCTGTGGTCCCGCATGTTCGAGACCTATGGAGAAGATGTTTACTTGACTACCCAAATGGGCTTAGCGGCCGTTCGCGGATATCAAGGACCCAAAGAAAGCATTGATGATTACCATGTCGCCGCCTGTTTAAAGCATTTTTTGGGTTATTCAGCCTCCCTTAGCGGTAAGGATCGTACACCCACCTACCTCGCCGAACGAGATTGGCGCGATTTGTATTTGCCTCCTTTCCAAGCGGCCATTGAAGCGGGAGCCCGCACTATCATGGTAAATTCTGGAGAAATCAGCGGCATTCCTGTTCACGCCAATCCCCGCATTCTAAACGATTTATTGCGCGAGGAATTGGGCTTTACTGGAGTAGTCGTAACCGACTGGGAAGATATTTACAAGCTCCACATCAACCATCGCGTGGCCTCTGATTTCCGAGAGGCTGTCAAACTGGCCATTCTGGCTGGAGTCGACATGAGCATGACCCCCAACGACTACCGTTTCAATGACCACTTGATTGATTTGGTTCAAAGCGGGGAAATCAGCATGGAACGCATCGACGCTTCGGTTCGCCGCATTCTTAATGTAAAGGAAGAATTGAACCTACTAGAACCCTCGGCTATTCTGCCCGCCTATACTCAGTTCGCTAGTCCGGCCTTTCAACAAGCCGCCTTGCAAACGGCTAGAGAAAGTTTGACCTTGTTGAAAAACGAGGGGGTATTGCCTTTGAACTCTGCGCAGCATGCTCTGGTGGGCCCTGTAGTAGAAAGCCTGACTTTGATCAATGGAGCATGGACGCACACTTGGTTAGGCCGCGACGAAGGAGCGGCACAAGAGCATGGTTTGGGCATGACGCTAGCCGCTGCTGCTAAACAATTCGCTCCCGCCAGCCAATTCATTTCTCCTGCTTTTACGGGGTATTCCATCAATAAAAAAGAGTTAAAATCATTGAAAGGCTGCGAATCTATCGTTGTTTGCTTGGGCGAAACCCCGGGCACGGAGGTACCTGGCAATACGGAAACCTTAGACATCAGCCGCGAAGAAATTGATTATGTCAAATCACTAGCTTCTCTAGGTAAGCCATTGACTTTGGTCTTGTTTTTCAATCGTCCCCGAATCATTGCCGAGTTGGAACCCCTTGCCAATGCCATTATTCATGCCTATTTGCCGGGTGATTATGGCCCACAAGCCCTGATTGAAACCTTGATTGGCGAGAATAATCCGTCGGGGAAATTGCCTATCACCTACCCCCGTAGCAGTGGGAGCATCGTACATTACGATCGCAAGCACACCGAAGATTTTCATTCTGATTACAGCACCAACGCCTATCAGCCCCAGTACGACTTCGGACATGGATTGTCGTACACGACCTTTCGACATACACCTCTCTTGCTGAGCGACGATCGATTATCTGACACCGTGCACGCCTATTGGACCATCGAAAATTCGGGTACCATGGATGGCTATGAAGTGGCCCAATTGTATATGCAAGATTTATACGCTACTGTAACACCGAGCGTACGCAAACTGATTGCTTTTGAAAAGGTGTTCATCCCTGCTGGCGAGACCAAAACGGTTCGCTTCGCCATTGAACGATCCATGCTGAGCTTGGTCAACGCTCAAAATGAGCGAGTAACCGAATCAGGAGAATTTGAAATCTGGGGCAACCCAGGCAACCGCAAACTGTTACTGGTGCCTTAAGGTTTCTGGAAGACCCGAATGTAATCGACTTCCATTTGCTGTGGGAAGACGGTTGTAGCATCAGGTGAACCGGGCCACTGACCGCCAACCGCTACGTTGAAGATAAAAAAGAACTTATCATTGAAGGGATAAATACCGCCCGTTCCTGATGAGGTAACGGTGTGGTATTTCTTATCGTCCACATACCATTCCATTTTGTTTTGTTCCCAAATCAAGGTGAATACATGAAATTCATCTCCAAACTCAGCCGTTCCTAAACTGTAAGAAGAGGTTCGCTGTGTGGAAGGCGTGGAAGTTCCAAAATGCACTGTACCGTGAACGCGATTCGGCTGATGACCCACCAATTCCATGATGTCAATCTCGCCGCAATTGGGCCAGCCTACACTCGAAATGTTTGAGCCCAACATCCACAAGGCAGGCCATATTCCTTGCCCTCTGGGCAAACGAGCGCGGATGTCGATTCGTCCATATTGGAATTCCTTTTTGCCCTGAGTTTTGATGCGCGCAGAGGTGTAATTGCTCGACCCTTGGCTCTCACTTTTGGCCGTAATGGTCAATTTGCCACCTGAAACGTCCAAGTTATTGGTGCCGTCCGTATAGTACTGCAACTCATTATTGCCCCATCCCCAATTGCCTGTTCCAATTTCATGGGTCCAGTCGTTCAGATTCAAGGCATTGCCGTTGAATTCATCGGCCCAAACCAAATTGTAACCCGCATATTCAGTGGGTGTGGTATAGCCATCGGCCAAGGTAACCTCATTGATGCTAACCGAGTCTATGGCCTCCACAAAGTGTATGGCCGAGGTATGGGCTCTCATGCGAACGGCATATTTGCCGGAATTGGCAAACTTGTAAGAAAACTTACCTGTGGTATTCTCATCGGCATGAGGACCGTCGATATCAATGAACTCAATCGAATAGTAATTGACTTTATCGGCCGTAAGCACGGCATCCACTTGGCCTTTCGCAGAAGATGAAAGGGTCAGCGTATGAACAAAGTTTTCGGGCAGTACGATGGGATCTTCTGGAGTTTTCTCGCAAGAAGAGGCCGCAAAAGTCAGAGCTCCAAGAGAGGCCAAAAACAGGGTCATGGTTGCAAATTTGGGCATGGTACAAAGAAAAAGGGCGGGTTCGAAAACCCGCCCTAACGAATGTTATTTTTGAGCAATATCGTCTAGATAGAAAGTTCCAGCATCGGCCACATCCCATCCGGGGAAAAGAACCAAGCGGTCGAATACGCCAGCTGTAGCATCTGAGAAGTCAATGCTGACTTCTACCCACTGATTGGCCGCCGTTACGTTGACATCTTTCTCAATGAATTCAGCGGTATTGGCGCTGTTTTCCAACTTGATACGCATGACACCCGTAGCAGGAGCAAAAACTTTAACCGAGATGGTTTTAGCAGAACCGCTGAAATCCAATTTGTTTTTCAAGTTCACAAACAAACCGGCCCAGGTCTCATTTCCGTGAACGGTTTCCAACACACGGTTGCTGCTATTGATGCCTCCTTTGTTGGCATTGTCAACAATGCTATAGGTGCTGTTTCCAAATACGGTAAACTCAGGCTCCACACTTTCAAAATCGATGGGCAATTCGAAAGTGGGATCGTTTCCTCCACCGCCGCCGCCGTTGACAGGATAGTCATCGGGTACCAAACGAATGTACCAAGCCAAGCCGTCGTTACCGCCGTCTACATAGCGCAAGAACAATTCATTTTCAGAAATGCTCACCACCTTATAGGTTTGGCTTCCAGCGTAGTATCCAATAAAGGATGAACCGGATACGGTAATGGTGGTATCTTCAGCCATGGTCAAGGTCCAAGTCTCGTTCATCTGGTTGTCAAAGGGAGCCCAGTAATCGGCCTTGGGAGTCAAAACAGAACCGGGGAAATTGCCAGCTTGTAGGTTGTTGATGTACACGTCACCGTTGGTGATTTGGTCAAAACCAAAACCTTTCAAACGGAATACAAACTGATCATCGTACAAGCCTACATTGGTCTTATCCAAAGCTTTAGCAGACCACCACTCAGGGTAATCACCAGCGGTACCGCTAGGATTTGGCCCTACGCCCATATGACCATCGCGGGTAGAATCAATGACCCAAGTTTTGTAACCTTTGCCTGTGTTACCGCCAGTCAAGAAAGTATACAAGGGATCGCTCAACAAGGTAGGATCATCCTGACCAATGACAATGTCTTGGGTAGAAGAAGCACTTCCGCCCGAGTTGAACACCGTCAACTTTACCGTGTAAGTACCCTTGTTGGGGTAAGAGGCTTGGGCCGTTGAACCCTCACCCGTGGTTCCGTTTCCGAAATCCCACTTGGCGATCAAGGTTTTGTTCTTGGCTTCAAAATTGATGATGTTGGGATTGTCGACTGAAGGCTCGTAGGTAAATACTGCATCAGCCGCAGTAGGAGCCGTTCCCAAGTTGGGATCTTCTTCCTTACAGCCAGGTGACGCCAATAGCGCCATCAAGCCCAGTGCTAAGAATATTGTTTTTTTCATGGTTATAGGAGTTTAATAGTTAGGGTTTTGTATCCATTTGCCACCAGCCAAATCGATTTCAACTTGTGGAATGGGAAAAAGTTCGTGTTTTCCAACAACGAAACCATCGATAGCGTCTTTGGCTTGGCCTGTGCGAACCAAATCAAAGAAACGGTGGCCTTCGCCGCTCAATTCCAAGCGACGCTCAGCCCAAATGGCTTCTACCAAGGCCTGACCAGAAGCAGAGGAATTGGCCAATCCGGCGCGAGTGCGAACTTGGTTCAAATAAGTGCGAGCCAAAGCTTCATCTGCACCGCCTTTTCGGGCATAGGCCTCTGCTGCCATTAACAACACATCGGCATAGCGAATGACTTTATAATTGACAGGGCTTGTCAAGTCATTATCGGGCAAACCGATTTCACCTTGCTTTTTAATGTATTTGTTGTTGTAGAAGCCGGTATGACCTCCGCCACCTTTGGCGTAGGAAATGGCCGAGGGGTTGGCTTGTTTGGAAATGAAGTCATCGATATCCAAAATACTGGCATCGCGACGAGGATCATTCGAAGCAAACGCATCGTACAAATTCTGGGTGGGCAGATTGTAGCTGTTACCGTCTCCATAAACAGGGCCATTGTATTGGCGAATGCCCTGGAAACCAGGAGAAGCATTGCCTTCCAGGCAGATCATGCATCCGTAGCTACCGCCTTCAGCACCGCTGTATTCCACATCAAAGATGGTCTCCGAATGGCCTTCATTGGCAACGGTAAACATCTTTTTATAATCCGTAATGAGTTTGTATTGATTCTGATCGATTACCTGCTTGAAGGTAGCGGCCGCCAAATCAAACTTGTCTTGGTACAAATACACCTTACCGAGCAAACTCAAAGCAGCCCCTTTGGTGATGCGACCCTTTTCAGCAGCCGTCCAATCTAGGTTAGCCACAGCAAAATTCAAGTCAGATTCAATTTGTGCATACACCTCAGACGCTGGGGTGCGGTCGTACAAGGTGGCTTCACTGCTACCCAAACGCTTGTCTACAATCAAGGGAACATCGCCAAAGAACTTCACCAATTCGAAGTAGTAGAAGGCACGCAAAAACTGGGCTTGGGCCAGGATCAAATCCTTGCCTTGAAAGTCCAACTTGTCTTTGTTCTCCATGATGTAGTTCACGCGGGTAATGCCGGCATAGTTCCAACGAAATACTTTGCGCAAATCGTCATTCACAGCATCATGGCTCATGGCATCGATTTCGTGCAAGCCTTCCGTATCGGTTACGCTTTCACCTCCGGCAATCGAGTTGTCAGAGGCAATTTCACCGATCCAAGTGGACATGAACGAACCCTGCAACAAATCGTAGGCACCAATCAAGGCGCGCTCATAGTCAACAGGAGTATTGAAGAAGTTATCAGCATCTTGGGTATAGGGAGGAGCCACATCCAAGAATTTTTCACAGCCTACCTGGGTCAAGGATAGACCCAAGGCCAAGAGGGCAATGGCAAATTTTTTCATGATTAAAAACGAAGGTTAAAGCCCAACATGAGGTTTCTCGCCTGCGGATAGAAACCGTAATCTACACCTGATGCCAAGGCACCGCCGGCTGACCCGATATCAGGATCAAAGCCCATATAATTCGTCAAGGTAAACAAGTTGTTACCTGATAAGTACACACGCAATCCTTGCATGTGCAGACGCGCAGCTTTCTCTGCAGGCAAATTGTATCCAATTTGAACGTTTCTCAATCGAACAAACGAACCGTCTTCCACGTAAAAATCACTAAATACGGCATTGCGGTTCAAGTCGGTTCCCAAACGAGCATACTCATTGGTTGAACCTGGACCTGTCCAGCGGCGAATGTTGTAGTCCAGCATGTTGGCATAGGGCTGTTGACGCTCATAATTGCGAACAATCTTTTGGCCCAAGGCAGCATATAACTGGAGGGATACGTCCACATTCTTGTACTTGAAGTTGGTGTTGTAACCCAAGGTTACTTTCGGAATGGGTGAACCCAAATAGGTTTTATCGCTGTTGTCACTGAAGCTGATTTTACCATCGCCGTCGATGTCCTTGTAACGGAAATCACCAGGCTTAGCACCCGCTTGCTTAACGGGAGAAGCATCAATTTCATCTTGGCTTTGGAAGACCCCGTCAACTTGATAGCCAACGAAGTAACCAATGGGGAAGCCCATTTCAAAACGCGTAGCGATGTTGCCACCTACTCCAAAGGCCGCACCTGGAATGAAGTCCACTCCCTCAGGCGTGCTTTTCACTTCGTTCTTCAAGACAGCGCCGTTGAAGCCCATGCTCCAGGTCCAATCAGGACGAGGAATGAAACGGTATTGCAACTCCAACTCCACACCCGTATTGGATACATCTCCAGCATTGATGATCGGCGGGTAAGAACCCGCTCCTGCCGTACCCAAGATTCCAGAAACGTCAGGCTGGAACAACAAATCACGGGTGTTTTTCATGAAGTAGTTCAGGGTCAAATCCAGCTGGCGACCCACTGACAAATCAGTACCCAAGTTGAACTGATGGGTAGATTCCCATTTCAAATCGGGGTTAGAAGCGCGACCAATGGCCACCCCACTTGTGATGATGTCATTAAAGACATAAACACCTTCACCGTTCAGCAATCCACGGTAAGCAAAATTGGCAATTTGATCATTGCCGCTTATTCCATAACTCATGCGAATCTTGGCCGAACGAATGGCTTTTGAATGGTAGAAATCTTCTTCGCTCAACAACCAAGAACCCGACAAAGTGGGGAACCAACCCCAACGTGAGTTAGGACCGAATTTGCTGGAACCATCGCGGCGCAGAATACCGGAAACGAAATACTTGCCTGAACGGCTGTATTCGGTACGCAAGAATCCAGACAACAAGCGCTCAGTGAACTGCCAGCTGGCCACATTGTTCAAGAATCCTCCTGGAGCTAAGTTGGCTGAGATGTCAGCGTATTCCACGCTGTTGTTAGGGATGTTATAGCCCGTTCCGCTCAGGAAATCACCGCGGCGTTGAAATATAGAGACACCCAAGGTGGTCTTCAAGGCTTGATTGCCTCCCAAATCTTTGGAGTGATTGAAGAAGGACTCGTAGTTCAGATCGGTAAAGCTTGAATGGCTTTCGGTAACACTGGCTCCACGGTCGATGAAGGTGCCTGGTGCAATCTCTACTTGGCTAGGATCCAAGTTCTCGTTGATGGCAGTATTTTGAGCCTTACCAGGGCCGAACCAAACAAGAGGTGAGAATACCTTGGCATCAACCGAAGCATAGTTATAGTTGAAACGATTGGTAAAGGTCAAATTGGGTTTGATGTCCCATGCCAACTCTTCCTTACCTACGAATTTATTGACCCAAGCCCAGTTGTAGGAATTCTCCATTTGGGCCATGGGATTGATGATATCGGCTACCTCCTCCAAGTAAGTATATCGACCATTCTGGTCGCGAATGGGGTCGGTAGGGAAGGCATTGATGGTATTGTACAAAACAGAGCCTATGCCGTTTTCAGGCAGACCACTGCGCTGTTCATTCGTATACAAGAACACGCTACTCAGACGCAGATTATCGCTCATTTTGGTATCGAAATTGACGCGGCCATTCAAACGCTTGAAGCGCGCTTTATCCAAACCCACGATTCCCAACTGATCGTAGTAACCACCGGCTATAGAGTAAGTACTTTGAGCCGTTCCACCCGATACAGAGGCGTTGTAAGAAAGCACAGGCGCTGTTTGGAATACAGAATCTTGCCAGTTGGTTCCAGTGCCCAAAGCTGTATTGTTGAAAGGCATGGTTTGGCCGCCATTGGCAAACATTTCATTTTTCAAGACCGCATATTCGGTCGCGGTCAACAAATTCAATTTGTTAGCCGTCTGTTGCAAGCCATAAAAACCTGAGACCTCCCATTTGGGGGCCGCATTGAATTTTCCTCGCTTGGTTTCGACAATGATGACACCATTGGCTGCACGAACACCATAAATACCCGCCGTGGCATCTTTCAACACGTTGATTGATTCGATATCGGCTGGGTTCAGGGCATTGAGGCCTTCGCTGTCATAAACCACCCCATCAACCAATATCAGAGGATCATTGTCCCCGAAAGTACTCAGACCGCGAATGCGAATTTGAGAAGCACCACCCGGTGAACCGGAGTTGGTGCTGATGGTTACACCCGCTATTTGGCCTTGCAAGGCCTGGTCCATGCGGGGAATGTTGAGCTTTTCAAGCGATTGGCCCTTTAGGGACGAATTGGCCCCTGTAAATTCTTTTTTGGTAGAACGACCGTAACCCACCACTAGAACTTCTTCAATGGTGTCCAGTTGGGTCGTTTCTCCTGATGTTTGGGCACTTAGAGAACTAGGCACTGCCATGGCAGCCGATATTCCCGCTAGCATCCAAACTTTTTTGTGTAGCCCTTTTATCATCTTGTCTTAATGTGTTTTTTACAATAACTCTGGGGAGAAAAAAGAGGGATTCCCCTCTTTTCTATTTTAGAAACAAGGGGGGGGACTGATGTCCCCCCAATTGCCTAATTATACCATAATACCACCCTTAGTTTTTTACAAAACGGCGGGTCAATATTCCATTTGAAGTTTGAACCTGCACCAAGTAGGTACCGTTGCTCAAACCGTTGATATTCAAAGCAGCAGAAGAAGCACCGGCCGCATTGATTTCCATGATGTTTGAACCTTGCAAGCTCATTACACGTACCACCTCAATGGCCATGCCAGGAGCGGCAACATTCAATTTATCAGTTGAAGGGTTGGGGTAAACCACCAAACCAGAAGCAGCGTTAGCTACATTCACACCCATGGAGGGCTCAGGAACGCGAACCAACTCAAAGTGCCAGTAAGCACCGCCACCGATCATAATATCAACGTACATGGTGTCTTCCATGATAGCCGCATCATACACGATGGTATCTTTAGCGTTGGCTACATCGTTAATTTCTCCGCCATTGTAAACCTTAGGAAGACCCAAGAACGCACCCTTACCATTCAAAGAAATGGTACCGGCATCTTTGCTAGCCGTGTAGGTGTAAGTACCCTTACCGTCGAAAGGAGCTACAGGAGCACCGCAATCAGTGGCACCCATCCAGCCTTCACGGTATGTCTCATCTTGGAAATCCATGGTGAAAGAACCGTCAGCATTGAATACGAAGTAGTCATCGTACATGCACTTGCGAGCACCAGTAATTTCAGCAGCCGGAACCTTCCACCAAGCGTAATCGCCTTTAGCAGGACCTACAGCCAAAGAAGTTTCAACAGGGCGCATCTGCCAGTAACCTACAGGGTTCAACTCAGGCATCTTCTTCACCAATTCAAACTTCCAGTAAGCACCGCCACCGATCATGATTTCGCAAGTCATGTTGCCACCATTAACAGTAACCTCGTAAGTGATCTCGTCAGGAGCGCTAGCAGGATCGGCCAATTCACCACCGTTGTAGGCTTTAGGAATACCAATGTAAGCACCTTTGCCGGTGATGGTAACGGTACCAGCAGTAGCATCATAGCTCCAAGTAGCAGAGGCAGAACCATCGTGAGGAGCCACAGGAGCGCCACAATCGGTAGCGCCTTGCCATCCTTCCCGGAAGGTTTCATCTTGCAATACGTTTTGGAAACTTCCGTCAGCATTGAAGACGAACTCGTCGTCAAATTGGCAAGCGCGAGCGCCTGTTACTTCTGCTTCAGGATTACCCCACCAAGAATAATTTCCTTTTGCTGGACCTACTGCCATGGCGTTGCCAATGGGAGCCAAAGTCCAAGTGCCGGCAATTTGAGCAGACAAAGCGGCTGCACCCATGCCGAACATTACTAGTACTAATTTTTTCATATTAAGGTTATATAGTTTGAGACGAATATAGCAAAAAATAAAACTTATGGTAAATTTCACAATATGTGAGACTCAAATTGTTTACAAATGAGCCTT
>JBJOHK010000126.1:0-16321 GCA_046047755.1 Bacteroidota bacterium
ATGCCCGCTTTTTGGCCTCCGCTTTAGTCCTTGTACAGTTCAGTACTTTAGGCGAATTTTGCCGACATGGAAATGAAAGACGTTGTTGCCGTTACCGGCATGCCTGGATTGCACAAAATTATTGGTCAAAACAAAACCGGCTTGGTATTGGAATCATTGGCAGACGGAAAAAAGTTCGCCTCTACCATTCGCCAACGCGTTAGCATTTTGGCCGATATCGCCATCTACACTGAAGAAGGCGAAGCCAAGTTGGCACAAGTCTTTCAAAGCATCGAATCCTTAGAGGCAGAGGGCAAAACCGCCCCCGACCAAAAAGCCGATAACGATGCATTTCGCGCCTACATGGCCTTGGCGCTTCCTGACTATGACCGCGAGCGCGTTTACCCTAGCGACATGAAAAAATTGTTTGTTTGGTACCATCTTCTGAAAGGAAAAATGGACTTCGCTGCCAGCACGGAAAGCGAAGAAGGTTCTGAGGAAGATGCCGCCACTGCCTTGGCTAAGAAAACCAAGCAGAACGTGGTAAAAACAACCAATACGGCAAAAAAATCAAGCGCCAAAACATCCAGCAAGGCGGCGGGCAAGAGCCAAACAAACGTTCCCCGCAAAATGAGCTAATCGTTCGCATGAACACTTGGCTTCCCAATCCTTGGAACATCGAAAGCAAAGACGATGTTCTGCCCTTTTTTCAAGATTTATTGGACCGCGAAATCAACAGTGCGGCCGATTACCAAAGCTTGTTGGCTGATGCTTCCGATCTAGAGAGCGCCCTCTCTGAAGACATGGCTTGGCGCTACATACGCATGACCTGCGATACGCAGAACGCCGAAATCGAAAAGCGCTATTTGGATTTTGTTCAGAACATCCAACCCCATTTGGCGGCCTACGAAGACCGATTGAATCGCAAGATTGCCGAATCTGTTTGGTCAGAAACGTTGACTGACTCGGCACACCGAATCTATTTGCGCAGCATCAAAGGGGCCATTGAAATCTACCGAGAAGAAAACGTCGAGATACAAAGCCAATTGGCAACTTTAGCCCAAGAATACAGCAGCATTCAGGGGGCTATGAGTGTGGAATTGGACGGCCAGACCCTCACCCTGCAGCAAGCCAGCAATTGGCTCATGCGCACCGATCGCCAGCAACGACAGCAAGCATGGGAAGCCATGAATACTCGTCGTCTGCAAGACAGCGACAGGCTAAACGAGCTCTTTGACAAAATGGTCGCCCTTCGCCATTCGATGGCCCAAAATGCGGGCTTCGGCAACTATCGCGACTACATGTTCAAGGCTCTAGGTAGGTACGATTATAGCCCTAGCGATTGTTTTGATTTTCACCAATCGGTCGAGGAGCATGTCGTGCCCTTGCATCGAGCCTTGATGAAAAAGCGCCAAGCTCTCATGGGCCTAGACTCTCTAAAACCCTGGGATACCACAGTTGACCCCGAGGGCAAACAGCCCTTAAAACCCTTTAGCGGTGGCGAAGAATTGTTGGCGAAAAGTTTGAAAATCTTAGGCCGACTGAATCCGTATTTCCGAGAGTGTTTGGAAACCATGCAGAGAGAGAAACTGCTGGATCTGGACAGCCGAATTGGCAAAGCTCCAGGAGGCTACAACTACCCGTTGGCCCGCACCAACATGCCCTTCATTTTCATGAATGCGAGTGGCAATTTGCGAGATGTAGAAACCCTTCTGCACGAAGCTGGCCATGCCATTCACAGCTTCAAAATGGCCCCCTTGGCCCTTAATGGATTCAAAAACACCCCCTCTGAAGTGGCCGAGTTGGCCTCCATGAGCATGGAACTCATTTCTATGGGTGAATGGGATGCCTTTTTCTCCAATCCAGATGACTTAAATCGAGCCCAACTGGAACAAATAGAAGGCGTCATTGGAACCCTGCCCTGGATTGCCACGGTTGACTGTTTTCAGCACTGGATCTACGAGAATCCTGGGCACAGCGCGGCCGAGCGAAGCGAGGCCTGGCTACGCATTCAAAAGAGATTCGGAACAGGCCTAGTGGATTATTCCGGTTACCAGGAGGCCCTCACCCATGCCTGGCATAAGCAATTGCACATCTTCGAGGTTCCTTTCTATTACATCGAATACGGCTTTGCACAACTTGGCGCCATCGGGGTCTGGAAAAACCACAGTGAAAATGCGGCCAAAGCCATTCAGGATTACCAATCTTTCCTTGAATTGGGCTATACCCGTTCAATTTCCGAAATTTACCACTGCGCGGGTGTTTCATTTGATTTCAGCTCTCAAAACATTCGGCGCTTGATGGAATTCACACAAGCCCAATGGGATCTGAGGCAAAACAAATAACCCCTTACTCACTGGCCATTCTGGCCTTTGTTCTTGGGTTAATCGGTACTCATCTACTTGCCATTCACAGCCACTGTTGGGAAGGCTTGAACCCCTACTGTCTGATTCGCTGGGATTCGGGCCTGTATTTGGATATTGCCCAAAATGGGCACACCCTCATTCCCTGTTCTGACGACCCCAATAAATGGTGCGGGAATGCCGGTTGGGCACCCTTATACCCTTTCCTCGTTCGATGGCTCGCTTTTGGCATTCCCGGTCTTTCGTTGGAGTGGAGTTCAGTCTTGGTTGCATGGTCGGGTCTATTGGCAAGCTTTTTATTGGTGGCACACATGCTCAAAGGCAAGAGCATTAAGACATTGTTGTGGCACCTAGCCATTCTTCTGTTGGCCCCAGGCTCTATTTATTTCTACGCCGCCTTTCCCCTATCCTGGACCCTGTTTTTTACCTTGGGGCTTTACTATGGATTATCTAAGTTCCGAGCATCATGGGTATGGATCTCAGCCATGGCTCTGATGTGGATGTACAGCATCGGGTTCGTATTTATCGGGCTTCTCCTGTTGCTGTATATGTACAACTGGAGCATCGATGAGCCTAGCCCCTTAAAGAAATTGAGCGGTCAAGCCTTCATAGCCGCAACCCTATCGTTTATGGCTCTATTGGTTTACGAACACTGGAGTACGGGTCATTGGAATGCCACATTTATGGTTCAGTCCAAATATGGGCATACGCTAAATCAGCCCCTTAAATTCATGGGCATTCACGCAGAACGACTATGGAACAACTGGGGCGGCATTCAACGCTTCATAGAATTACAGCACTTTGGAATTTGGATTTTCCTGCTATTATTAGCCATTCAAAAACCTGTATTTCAGCCTCATAGCCTTATTTTATTTTCCTCACTGGCCCTTCTGTTGCTATGGGCTCTGCCCTATGGGTCTAGCCCGGATGTAGCCCTATACCGAAATGCAGCCTTAGGGGCTCCTTTTTGGATGATTGTACTCAATCAGCATAAATCAGGCATTCGCTGGGCTTGGCTCTTGTACTATGGAATTTGTTGGGGCCCCATGGCGGTGTTATTTTTCCAGAGCATTTTAATATGAGACTTTCCTTTCTAGCTATGGTATTGGGTTTGATGTGCTCGGCACAGGCTCAAAACCTAAACCTCGACAAACACAACGTAAAAGTTCCAAGAACCAGCCTCCCGCAAGACCCGCTTCAAGGACAGAACGATGTGGATAGCCTAGCCCCTCGCAGCTACCAAATCAAGTTTGACTGGGGTTATGACTTCACTTCAACCGTTTACTACCAACAGCCTACACGAGAAAGTGCTTTACTAGACCGACTGAAGCTAGAAGGTTGGAAAGAATACAACGAATCTCCCGCCCACTTGAATATACTGCTTCGATTTACTGACTTTCAGATGTTGGGTACCCAAATCCAAACCCGACAACAGGTAGTAAAAAACAAAGACGGCTCAAGCAAAACCTATAACTATTACTGGATTGAGTACAAATACCGTTTTGAGAGCCAATACTCCAGTACCAATCAATACGGGGATGTTTTGAGTTCGGCACGTTCTCTGGTTTCTGAGCGCATGGGCCGATTCAATAGCCAAGAATTCAACTCTCAAAGTGAAGCTTACCGCTGGCAGCGCATGAACGATGCCAACATCAAGGAACGCTTGCTTAGAGAAAATGTCGACAACAGTATCATACAGCTCAACAACGAAATGAATCGCCGTTGGGGTTACATGCGCACCCGCGATGACCTAACCATGATGGGAAGCGACTCCCGCAAATGGGAAGGTCAAGCGGAATTTGACGGCTATGTTCGACAGTGCATCACTGAGATTGAATCCTGGCCTAACGCTGCTTGGGGGCCTCAAGATTTGGCGCGTATTGATTCACACGTGCAGTATTTTGATTCCATCATCAACGCCAATGATGGAGATGATAAATTCAGCCGCAAATACCGCTATGCCTGCTTGTGGAACAATGCAACTTTGTGCTTGGCCGCGGAGCGCTGGGAAGATTGCGAGCGGTATGCTACAGCCATGGGCGAAACCGGATTTGACATGCGTGAAGGAGCCTATTTTACTAAGCGAATCGCCGAGCTCAAGGAAGATCTCAGCAAAAATCCTCCACACGATTCTTTCCACTTCGACATTGACATCAAGGCCATCCGGCCTCCCTCTCAACCCGAATAACATAAAAAAAGGCGCTGCTACCGCAGCGCCTTTTTTATTTTATTACAATTTGGATTAGAGATTGCCTCGAACCGCTTGCTCACGCTCAATGCTTTCAAACAAGGCTTTGAAATTGCCTTTACCAAAGCTTTTGGCTCCTTTGCGCTGAATGATCTCGTAAAATAAGGTAGGACGATCCTCAACAGGCTTAGTGAAAATCTGAAGCAGGTACCCCTCTTCGTCGCGATCAATCAATATGTTGAGTTCTTTGAGGGCCATCAATTCTTCATCGATTTCACCCACTCTATCCAACACATCGTCGTAATAGTTATCGGGAACGTACAAGAACTCTACTCCGCGTCTGCGCAATTCGGCTACCGTCTCAAGAATGTCGTATACCTCTAAAGCAATGTGCTGTACGCCGGCACTGCGGTAAAAATCCAAGTACTCCTCAATTTGTGATTTCTTCTTTCCTTCAGCGGGTTCGTTGATAGGAAACTTGACATAACCCGACCCGTTTGAAACCACCTTACTCATCAAAGCACTGTATTCGGTAGAGATGTCTTTGTCGTCAAATGTCAACAAGAGTTTAAAGCCCATGACTTCTTCGTAGAAATTTACCCATTCGTTCATGCGACCTAACTCCACGTTTCCAACGCAGTGGTCTACATGGCGAATACCTACAGGCTTAACTTCCATGGCATTTTCTACGGCCTTGAATCCAGGCATAAATGCACCTTGGTAATTTTTGCGCTCTACAAATTTGTGAACCGTCTCTCCGTAGGTATAAATGGCAGATATGACTACCTCCCCAAACTCATCAGCCAGAACAGTAGGCTCCATGAAGGAACGCGCCCCACGCTTGGTGGTTTCTTCCCATGCACTCCGAGCATCGTCAACCCACAAGCTCAAAAACTTTACCCCGTCTCCATGCTTTTGATGATGGTCGGCAATGTCGCTATCGGGCAACAATGAAGTGGTCAATACCAAACGAACTTTGTTTTGCTCCAACACATAAGAAGCCCGATCTCTAATACCCGTTTCAGGACCTGCATAGGCCACCAATTTATAGCCCCATGCTACTTGATAGTAGTAAGCGCTTTGCTTGGCGTTTCCAACGTAGAATTCAACATGATCGGTGCCGTTTAATGGCAAAAAATCAACAGCCGTGGTGTTTGGCATGGTTTGAGTTTCCATAGAATACAAAGATAAGAGGAAATTCTCTGTGGCCTTACCCTAGTGAGGGTCCACATCGAAAGACACACGCAAGCCCCTGAAGGTCTTTTGTTTGTTCATTTCATCGGCCATGGCATTCAGGTAATGTTTGATTTTACTTGGCGAGTCTTGCTGCTTATCAATTTTGACCAAAATCTGTTGCCTAAATAGATTCTTCACCCTAGCCACATTGGGAACTTGTGGGCCCAATATGCGGTCGCCTAGCTGCTGGCGTAAGTGCTGCGACAACCAGGCAGCGGCTTTGAATAATTGTTCGGGGTCTGAGCCTTGCAACTCCATTTGGACCAACCTAGCATACGGCGGATAACGAAATTCCTTTCTCTGCGGCAATTCCAAGGAAGATAAGCCATAGTAGTCTTGGGTTTTCAGGTGCTCCAAGACAGGGTGTTCAGGTTGGAATGTCTGTATATAGCACATACCCTCTGGGGCTCGGCCCAACAACTGATGCAACCACTGATATGCCCTTTCAGAAGAACGGAAATCGGGACTAAGAAACAGTGAATCGGCTTGCGGAACAGCAATCAAATCAACACGCTCTAAATCCAACCCTCGGGCTAACAATTGAGTACCCACCAATATATCGATTTCCCCTTGCTTGAATCGATTCAAAACGAGCTGCACATCACTTCGTTTTCGCAGGGAGGTTTGATCAAATCGCTCGATTCTGGCCTCTGGGAAAAGCAGTTCCAATTCTTCAGCCATTTTCTCAGAACCCATTCCTTTCATGTGCAGCGATGTGGAATGGCAAGCCGCACAGGCATGAGGAATGCCCTGTGAATACCCGCAATAGCCACACTTCAATTGTTGACTGCTCTTGTAGTAAGTCAAAGAAATGTCGCAGTGGTGGCACTGAACGCTGGTTCCACACAATTCGCATTGCACATAGGGAACGTATCCCTTACGAGGATGAAAGACCAGAATGCCTTTTTGATTCTTTAAGGCTTCTGCCATGGCCTCGTACAGCGGCTCAGACAAAAAGCCATCATAACGGTTTTGTTGCTTAAGCAGGGCCAAATTCAACACCGAGAGTTCAGCGCGTTTTTTGTGATCAAACCGTCCCGCTAGCTTTACCCTAGTGAACGCCCCTTCATGGGCTGCATGGAGAGACTCGAAACTAGGAGTGGCTGAACCTAGAAGCAATTGGCAGCTATGCTGTTGGGCCAGCGTAAAGGCAGCCTCCCTCGCATGTATAAGAGGCCGTTTATCGAAGCCTTTATAAGAGCCCTCGTGCTCTTCATCCATGACAATCAAGCCCAGCGATTGAAAAGGGGCAAACAGCGCCGTACGAGTCCCCAAAACCACCGAAACTTCTCCTGATAAAATCTGGGCGTACAATTCGGTTCGCTCCTGAGCATGTACCCAGTGATGCCAAACCCCCACGGGTTCTTGTATAAGGGCCGCCAATCGCTGAACTTGGTATTCCGTCAAAGCTGCTTCTGGCATGAGAACAAGTACTTGTTTCCCTTCTTTTCGAGCTTTTCGAATGCAAGCCGCATATACCCAGGTTTTCCCTGAACCCGTAACTCCGTCCAACAGCACAGGAACCTTAGATTCAAAAGCCTGCTGAATGTGTAGGTAGGCTTCTTGTTGAGCCTGAGATAATTCCAGTGGCCAGGCTTCTGACTCAACCGCTTTGAAACGGTCAACCTTCCTAGACTCCAATCGAATCAGACCTTTTTTCTCCAAACCCTTGGCGTGAGTTCTGTTCAATCCATGATCCTTAACCAAGTCCAGCACACGGGCTTCTTTGCCAACCGCACTGAGCAACAGCATCATGAACTCAAACTGCTTGTAAGCCCGTTTTTCCAATTGATCCAAGTGCTCACCGGCGGTCGCTGACTCCCAAACCTCATCGGCCACAGCCCACTCTTCAAATTTGGGCTTGTAGCTCTCGCGCATATCCTCATGAAAGGCGATGACTCCTCTCAAATGCAAAGACTTTAGGTAGCGCATAACACTTCGAATGCCCAAAGCTTCTTGCACATCCAAAACACTGCGGGGCTGAGAAGCCTTCAACAAGTCCAACACTTCTTGTTCGCGCGGGTCCAACTCCAAGGGCAGTTCTGGATCGAATTCAGGATGCAGAACCAGCTGAGTTTGGCTTTGTACCCGAAATCCAGCGGGCATTGAAGCCGCCATAACATCGCCCAAAGCGCACATACTGTATCGCGCTGACCAATTCCAGAAATCCATCTGCTTGGGTGTCACAATTGGGGAATCGTCGAGCAGTTCTGTGATGTACTGAGCGCTATAGCCTTTGGGGGGCTGATCATGCAGTTCCCATAGAATACCCGAGTACATCTTCTTTCCTCCAAATGGAACCGCTACACGCTGACCAATTTGCACCTCGTCATTCCAATCATAGGGCACCCGGTAGGTGAATAGCTTGGGCAGGGGCAAAGGAAGTAGGACCTCTGCGAACAGGGTCAGTCGCTCTTGGCTCATAACCATGACCCTCCGTGAAGCAGCAATGCCAAGGTGTAAGCTACTACCCCAATTTTGAACCCAAGATCCAATTTGGACCAAACTTGCTCAGAGCTCCCGAAGGCCATGAATGCCGAAATCACCAAGCAATACAAAGCCATGGCATAGGTCGCGCTGTAATAGAAATCAAATTCAAAACCTTGCCATTGGCTCCATCCCAAAAGGGCACAGACAACGGCCGTTTGTATCAAAGGCAATAGAGTTCGCAAACGACTTGAACCCGTTTGAACAGCCGCGGTGCGGTACCCAAAGACTATGTTACCCCGGTGGCCCATCAAATCCTTCCACAATTCTCGGGTCAACAGCAAAAGCATCAAACCCAGCATGTAATAAGCAAATCCCCAGTGCCAGCGACCAAAATGCAACCACACCGCCAGCAAAGGAGACATGGCCAACAAGGTCGCTGAGAATTCCCTCAACCAGGGCATTTTTTGCAACTTATGGCTGTAAAACCAGCAAAGGAAATTGAAGGCCAAATAGAAAAAACCAATTTTTAAAGAGGCCCAAAATGAGACAAGGACAGCCAAAAGCACAAACAAGGCGTAAACATTCATCAAGGACCCCTGACGCATAAGTCTGCCCATAATTACCTGACTTGGGTTGTTCACCAAATCCTTATCCTTGTCATAAAAGGCATTGATCAAGAAGGCCGCTGCAACGGTAAAGGTTGAAGCCACCACCATGAAAACCAGTTTAGCATCTGACACCAATGGCCTCCACTGACCTTCGGCAAACACCACCCAAGCCACCAACAATTGAGCCAACAACAAGGCCAATACGTTGTACCAGCGTATCACACGCAGCAACAATAATAATTTGATGAATGGGCGATGCAATGTGGCCCTAGGCATGGCGGGTTAGATTTTATAAATCACCTGCAAGTTATGCCCTTTGAGCATTTCCTGGGCCTTCTTCCAATCATGGGTAAAGCCCAAAACGAACCCTCCGCCACCGCTACCGCAGAGTTTGAGGTAGTAGGCATTGGTTTCCAAACCCTGTTTCCAAATTTGCTCGAAACGAGCCGGAATCATAGGCTTGAAATTCTCCAAGAACAAGCCTGACAAGGATTTAACGTTATCCAACAAAGATCCGGTTTCGCCTTTCAAAAAGGCCTGAACACAGGCATCGTTGTATTTTTTCAGTTGGGTACGCACCAAATGGCGGAAACCCTCATCTTTCAATTTTTGCAAGAAAATGGCGACCATGCCCTGGGTTTTTCCTGGGCTACCCGAATTCATCAAGAATATAGCTCCTTGACCTTCGCTATTTTCGGTAGGCAAGCCAACCGCATCTAAATCTCCCTGACCCTTGATGAGAATCGGCAAATTCAAATAACAAATAAGGGGGTCTAAACCCGAACTTTTACCATGAAAGTAAGACTCCAACAGGGCCAAATCTTGCTTCAATTCAGCCAACTTGCCTTCTTCCATAACCGTCTCTGCCGTGTGCTTTTGCGCGGCATACTCCGCATACAAAGCAGCCACTAAGGCTCCTGAACTACCTACACCAAAGCCCTGAGGAATGCTGCTCTCAAAATACAAGCCTTTGTTCAGGTCGGCTTCCAAGCGATCGATATCGATACTGGCTGGCAAACGCCCCTCTAGGCTCCATCGGCGCAATTCAATGGCGTACTGACGAATGCTTTGATTGGAGGCCAATTGATCAGCCGTCAATGACTCTGATTGCCCCAACTGGCCCTTGAAAAAGGTGTAAGGGATGCTCAACCCCATCGAATCTTCGATGATGCCGTACTCGCCAAAGAGTAAGATTTTCGCGTAGTACAAAGGGTTGTTCATAGCTTCAATGGCTCAGGACCACGATTCAATGCTGTACAAAGGTATTGTTTGTCCTGACAATGAAGTAACAACGAAGGCAAGAGATTGTTCACAATGCGGTTTTCGTCGACGGGAGCAAACAGCATATGAACATTAGCGCCCGCATCTAGCGTAAAGCAAACCTGGGCACCAGTTTCAGCGCGAAAGGCTCGAATGGCTTCAATGATGGCCAAGGTTCCAGGCCTCATAAGCACGAATGATGGCTTAGACACCATCATCATGGCATGCAGCTGAAGGGCTTCGCTCTCCACCACTTCCATGAAATTCTCTGCGTCACCGGCCTCGAGCGCCATCAACAACTGACTCAAATTTGCTTGGGCCTGATCAAATCGCACATGGGCGTAGGCATTGCTATTCAAGAGTGCATGACCTTGGGTACTGGAAACCGACTTTTCACCGGCATCTACAATCAATACGCAGTCTTTCCACCCTTGCATAGAAGAAGCGATGGCTCCCTTATGCGGAACGGCATAATCGTCGCTGGAATCAGCCACTTCGCTGTGTAGGCCCCAGATGGCCGGCTCCTTGTACAAACTGCGACAGGCAGAACCCGAACCCAATCGAGCCCATCGACTAGCCAGTTCCATTGATAAAACCACTGAAGGATCCCACTGCTGCTGCAAATCAGCCAAACAGAGGGCTAATGCCCCAAAGCCGGCAGCACTGCTGGCAATACCTGTTCCATGCGGGAAATTATTAGAGGAGTCAATGCGAAAACCACCTTCATCGATGGCGGTTTTTAGAACGGCAGAGCAGGTTTCATCGTTGTAAACGCGCTGAAAAAAATCTTTGATTTTCGGTTCAAATGATTCCTTTCTTTGCCCGTCCAGGTAACATTCAAGCTGGCCCGGCTGTACCCCTTTTCGGTAGCTCAATCGAGTTTGAGCCCTTAAGTCACCCAAGGCCCAACTTATGCTAGCATTGGCGGGCCATTGAACGGCCCCTGCCTTTTTGCCCCAATACTTGACCAACGCAATGTTGCTTGGACAAGACCAGGCGGCTTGTGCATCAGGCTCAAAAGCCAAGTCGGGGAAAAGAGTTTTCGTCATTCGTTGATTACAATATCGTTCCAAGCCCAGCATTGCCAGGTCTCAAAGTTGTTCTTATAGGAATCGTAAAAGGCACGATTCACCAGCAAGGTATCTCCGCCCCATGCCCCGAGCCACTTACAAAGGCCTCCCTTGACGGGTTTGAGGTTCAGCTGTTGGTAAGGAGTGGGCAAACCAATTTGGCTGGCCAGCAAGGCCTGCCACCATTCCAGTCCGGATTCCAGCATGGCCTTTTGACCGGCATTTTTTAGGGCATCGACCATTTTTTGCAGCTGCCCCATCATGAAGGGATCTTCAGCCATAGCATCGAGTGAATCTTGCACCGAAGCCAGGCTTTTTCGAGAATCTATTTTGGTACCCGGGTTCAAAAGCATCCATTCTTCTGTCCATTCAGGGTTCAAAGACCAAGTATCCCAATTCGGCTTATCATCGCGAATCCAAAAAACCAGGGGTTTGCCCAATTCGGCCACCGCTACATCGTAACCGGAGCCTCCCAACAAGGCCATTTGCAATAGCTGAGCATCCATCGAGGTTGCCTTGGCCCAAAGGGCTACAAAGGTGCTACTGCTTCCCCATCCGCTGGAGCGAGCAAACTCCAACTGCGTTTCAAAACGATAGGATTTGCCTTCTTTCCAAAACGAGGCCGGGGTTAAGGCCAGCGCCTCTCGAATAAAGCGAGAATCATCAGTTGCTTCAAAATCGCCAGCCTCAAAAGGCAAATCCAACTTGAGGTCTACAAAGCGCGAACCTTCGTGATCAAAGGCCTGGTAAATGAACGTATCCTTTTCCGGGCTGTCGTATTCCCAAACGCGCAAATGCTGACCCTTTCGCACGGGCAAGGCCAGTGCTTCGATGCCCATTTTGACGGCGTATTCACCGATGAGCATCACCTTCCCCGCTGCGTAGTAGCTCTTCATGCATCAGGGCTTATGCCCCTTAATTTAAAAAAGGCTTCAACGGCTCCAGAAAAGCTGACCACCTTGTCTTTGAAATGCTCCACGATCTTCTCTTTTTCTTCTTCAGTGGCCTCCAATTGGTTGAGAATGTTCAACAGGTGCATCTTCATATGCCCTTTTTGAATCCCCGAAGTAATCAAGCTGCGCACGGCCGAGAAATTCTGGGCCAAGCCCGCTACCGCAATGATTTGCATCAATTCTTCTGCATTGGGATTTCCCAACAATTCGTGGGAGAATTTCACCAGCGGATGCAAACTAGTTATCCCCCCCACGGTACCCAAAGACATGGGGATATCTATCCAAAAACGAAATGTACCCGAGGCTATTTCAGCATGAGTCAAAGAGCGGTATGAGCCTTGGGAAGCCGCGTAAGCATGAGCACAAGCTTCGACGGCTCTAAAGTCGTTACCGGTAGCCATGACCACCGCATCGATGCCGTTCATGATACCCTTGTTGTGTGTAACGGCGCGGTATGGCTCAACCGTGGCAATGCGCAAGGCGCGAGCAAACTTTTCAGCGAATTCTTGGTTGCCGATGCCGCTGCCTTCGTTGATTTGATCAATGGGACAAGTCACTTCGGCACGAACCCTACACTCGGGTGTAAAGTTGCTCAAAATGCTCATCACCACTTGTATACCTGGACGATCACCCCGATTTTCTTCTACCGCCAGTGTCCAAGTCTTGGCCAATTCTTCCAAGCAAGAATTGATAAAGTTGGCCCCCATAGAATCTCGGGTATCAAAGCGGGCTTCAATTTGATAATAACCCGGTTCGCTGTCGGTTTTGTCCTTTAATTTCAAATCCAAGATTCCCCCACCGCGGGCTCGCATGTTGCGCGTCAATGCTTCAGTTTCAGCTAAAAAGCGCTCTTGGGTTTGAGCAAACAAGGCCTCCAACCACTGCGGGTCTCCCCCTTGCCATACAAAGTGAACATGCCCAATCTTGGTCATGGATACCACGCTGGCCTTGAAACCGCCGCGGTCAAACCAAAAATTAGCCGCTTTGGAGGCGGCGGCCACAACCGAACTCTCTTCAATAGCCATTGGAATGGCATACACCTTCCCGTTGATTTTGAAATTCGGTGCCACACCAAAAGGCATGTAAAAATTTGACAGCGTATTCTCAATGAACTCGTCGTGCAGTTTTTGCACTTCCCCACTGCTATGCCAATAGCCTTCTAGCATGGCGCGAGTAGCGTCTGGATGCGTAGAATAGTGTTTCAAGAGCCAATCCAGCTTTTGATCTTTACTCAGCTTTGAAAAGCCCTTAATGGCTTCAGTTGGTCTATGGTTCATGATCGAAGTTCCAAATATTGATGGGCCATGGCTAGACCCTTGATTTGTGTTTCACAGAATGCGTCTAAGGCTTCTTGGCTTTCCAGTGCGGGTTTTAAAAAAGCTGAAGCCTGGGCGTACAAAACCGAGCCAGGCAAGCGCTTGATGTGGTAATACCCGTCAAGAAAGGTTTGAATGCCTCCGCTTACGATAATTTGGCGGGCTTGTGGCTTCCAGCCTTCACGGGTCCAATTCAAGATCCAATTCCCCATTTCTTCGGCGGTATGGCCTACCGAGGCCACGGGCTTCAAACCGTCTAGGGCAGCTTGATCGCTCCTCAAGGCTTCGATAAGGGCAAAATTGGTACCACCGAAAGAACCGAAATCAACGGCTTCAAGTGGCAAATCCAGTAAGGCCTTCAAACTTTTGGGCCCAAATCCTTGGCCCACTTCTTTGACGATGATGGGCATATCCAAGGCATCCATGACGCGTTTGAGTGTATCAAGGGGAGCTTGATGCAAACGATCGCCCTCGGGCTGCACCCATTCCTGCAAGGGATTGATGTGCACAATCAAACCATCAGCCTCCAAGGAATTGACCATTTCGGTCACCCGTGCCAATTGACCCGAGGCTATCAGTTCTTCCAACTGAGCCACACCCAAATTGGCAAAAAGCGGTTGATCTCCAATGAAACGGCGAACGGCAAAATCATTTCGGGTTTTAGGATCAACCAAAACCGGGCGGCAGGAGCCTAAACCCATTCCCAATCCAAATTTCGCTGCGGCTTTAGCTAAACGTTCGTTGATACTCGCGGCCCGAGCCTCTCCTCCGGTCATGCTGCTGATCCACCAAGGGACTTGCATGCTACGGCCAGCGATGGATAAAGCGTCCCAAGAGTGATCGCCAGAAGGATGCCCAACCTGAACGGGCTCGTAATAAAAACGAGCATCAGCCTCAGGGGTTTGGGCGGCAAAAGCCAGTTCAATGTGATCGGCCTTGCGGGAACTCAAAGAAGAATCGTTCACGTGCAAAGCAAAGGTAACAAATCAAAGCTTGGGATTGTTTCGGTGGCGATCCTGATCGCGCTGGGTCTTTTTATCCATGTTTCGCTCGAAAGCTTCCGTGAGATTCACCCCGGTCTGGTTGGCCAAACAAACCAAAACCCACAAAACATCAGCCATTTCATCTCCAAGGTCTTTACCCTCTTCTCCAGCCTTGAAGGATTGGTCTCCATATTTACGAGCCATTAGCCTAGCCAACTCCCCCACTTCTTCACTCAGAATAGCCATATTGGTCAACTCAGAAAAATAGCGAACCCCAATCGTCTGAATCCATTCATCGACTCGACCTTGTACCTCTTCTAAGCTGGGACTTTTACTCATACGCCTTTGGGTTTGGCTTGCAGTTGTTCTTCTACCCAGGCTTTGCCCCAATTCTCCATTTCTTCGGGGGTCCACAAGGATGGGAATGAGACAATTTTTTGGAAACGAGGAGGCAAAAATTTCTGCCAGTTTGTTCCACCCGTAGCTGAGGCATCACCCGACTTACTCTGCAAGTATCGAACGGCAGAGCGGTAATGCGACAGGCGCCAATTGACGTTCAAATAGGTATCCAAGCGTCGAAACTGATGCTTCAATTCTTCGGTAAGCACCCCTTGTTTTTGCAGCTCTTCGCAGTGATCGTTCAAGGTTTTTCCCTTCCAACTGCTCATCCACTCTTGGAATCGAGTGCCATACGCATCTTCAAACTGCTGCAAAGTCAGCGTCTTTTGACCGGTGGCCAGATCCATGGCACCGCTGCGCCAATAAATGCCATTGTATTGAGCGATTAGGTCTTTATCTCGAAGGGCGTCACGATGCTCTAACGCTACCAAATTGATGGCCTGTGTAGACGCCATTTCAATCATGCGGAATTGGGCACTTTGAAAACCGGATGCCGGCAACAAGGCCATTCGAAATTGCAAGAACTGCTCCTTTTCCATGCCGTCAATCATCACGTCAAACGAATGAATCAGATTCTGAAAATAGCGAACGATGCGGTTGAGTTTATCGGCCCAGCGATCGGACTGTTCGTAGCCCATTTCCTTCATTTGCTCCAACTCGTGAATGGCCAATTTGAAGTACAACTCGGTGATCTGGTGATAGCCGATAAAAATGGTTTCATCGGGAATATCAGTCTTCGGCTGCTGCAAGCTCAGAAGCGTATCTAAAGCAATGTAGCGCCAATAGGGTTCGTAATTCGAAACCAATAAACCCTCGAGATAATCATCGATGTTCTGGCCGCTCAATTTGTATTTCTCAAACAGTTGTTCGAGCAGTTTTTGCGTTTTTTGGGTCTGTGCCATTCTTAAGATGTAAAGGTAAAGGGAGAATCAAACTCTACCAATGCTTTGTGCCCCTCGTCTTTGGCCGACAAGATGGGATTTTCAATTCCCCAATCAATGTTCAAATCAGGATCATTCCAAGGCAAACCCTGCTCAAAATCAGGTGCGTAATACTTGTTGCACTTGTATAAAAACAAGGTCTGATCTTCCAAGGTTAAAAAACCGTGAGCAAATCCCTCAGGAACATACAGCTGTCGATAATTTTTAGCGCTCAATTCAACCGCCACGTGTTGCCCATAGGTTGGAGAACCTTTGCGAATATCAACCGCGACATCCAAAACCGATCCTTGAACCACCCGCACCAACTTGCTTTGGGTGTGCGGTGGGCGTTGAAAATGCAATCCTCTCAATATGCCGCGATTAGATAGGCTCTGATTGTCCTGAACAAACGGATCGGTAACTCCATGATTTTGAAGGGCATCAGAACGAAAACTCTCAAAAAAATGGCCTCGATGATCTTCAAACACTTTGGGTGTAATCAACAGTAAACCAGGCAGTAATTCTTCTATGTGCATAACGATACAAAGCACAAAACCCTACCTTTGGCAAGATATTTGATACTTAACACAAAGGAAAAATCGAAAAACCAGTATGC